>JAKAVX010000584.1 GCA_021827465.1 Deltaproteobacteria bacterium
CGCCAGTAGGCACGCTACCGACGTTAGTCCTGATCTTTTGCCTTGACGGATGGCCAATTCGCGGCGTATTTCTAATTACGCAATGGGTCTGGCTGATCGGAGTTCAACGTGCCAGCACGCGACGATCGTAAGCGCTCGAAGGCTGATGCCCTCGCCGAAGACGGCACCTTGAACCCGGCGCCCGACAAGGTCGGCGATCCGAAGTTTCAGCAAGACGGATTCTTCGATCCGCGCGATGTTGTACAAGTAAAATACGAGATGTTGCGCCGCGTCTCTGTCGAGAAGACTTCGGTCACAGACGTGTCCGACCAATATGGCGTCTCTCGCCCGACCTTTTACCAGGCCAAAGCGGATTTCGACGAAGCAGGCATTGCGGGCCTGGTGCCGCAGAAGCGAGGTCCACACGGTCCACATAAGATTCAGAGCGAGGTGCTGGCGTTTCTCATCGCGCAGCTTTCTCCTGGCGAGCCAATCCGGGCGCGTGAACTGGCGAAGCTGGTTCAGAAGGAATTCGGCATCGATGTGCATCCACGAACGATCGAGCGCGCGGTCGGTGGAAAAAAAACGCCGCGATGACCGCCGGGCCGAGGTCATCGACACCTTCGTCCACCATCGTGGCGCAGTACGAGATGCTGCGTTCGGCCATGCTTGGCGAGGCGCTGCCCCCGGAAGCCCGCAGCGGGCTGATCGTCTTTTTCCGTCACGGCATGTGGGAATGGGCCCGCACCTTGACGCTCGGAACTCTCGGCCGCGAGCCGCTTCACGTTTCTCCGTCATCCTCGTCGCATCCGACTGAGCCTGGCGAACGTCGCGCCGTCATTCACCTGCTCGCCACGATGGCAATGATGATCAACAATCGGGGAAGATCATGAACGAGTCACTCAAGGTTCAATCTCATCATCTCGAACGGGGCGCTTATCTCTACATCCGGCAGTCGTCGATGCGACAGGTTCTCGAGAACGTTGAGAGCACGAAGCGGCAATATGCTCTTCGCGGTCGCGCAACCGCGCTCGGCTGGCGTGACGACCAGATCACTGTCATCGACAGCGATCAAGGTGAATCCGGCGCCTCGGCGTCTTGGCGCGAGGGATTCCAACGCCTGGTGACCGATGTTGGCATGGGGCGCGCGGGCATCGTCATGGGTCTGGAGGTGTCCCGCCTGGCAAGGAATAACGCCGACTGGCATCGCCTGCTGGAGATCTGCGCCCTCGCCGATACGCTGATTCTCGACGAGGATGGGGTGTACGATCCGGCCAGCTTTAACGATAGGCTGTTGCTTGGCCTAAAAGGAACGATGAGTGAGGCCGAACTCCATGTCATCAAAGCCCGATTGCGCGGCGGGATCCTGAACAAGGTGCGCCGCGGCGAGTATCGCTGCGTGCTTCCGACCGGCTTCGCGTACCATGAATCTGGCAACGTGGTGCTCGATCCCGATTCGCAGATCAGGGAGACGATCGCCTATTTTTTCGAGACCTTCTCGCGCGTCGGTTCCGCCTGCCAGACGGTCAAGGCTTTTCGGTACAATGGCCTTCTCTTTCCATCTCGGCTTCGCAACAGTGCGACGGCGATTTTCCAGCCGCTGACCACATCGACCGCGATCCGAACGTTGAACAACCCGCGTTATGCGGGCGCCTACGCCTACGGTCGGCGACACTATCGGCGCGCCCCCGACGGGAAGAAGGTTCTGCGAAAGCGCGAATGTAATGACTGGCTCGCCTGCATCCCGAACGCCCATCCCGGCTACATCACCTGGGAGCAATTTCAGCAGAACCTCAAGACTCTCCAGACCAATGGCCGCGGATACGAAGTAGCGCGTGCGTCGCCGCCGCGAGAGGGCACGGCGCTACTGCAGGGGCGTGCCGTGTGTGGGTGTTGCGGCAGATATCTCAGAGTCCGATATGCTGCGCGGCGCGAGAGGCTGGAGGCGTGGTACGTCTGCGATCGTGCGCACGGCTCTCGCGGTGAACCGAACTGCCAGTCGATTGCAGGTGCGCCCGTCGACGAAGCCATCGGCGAGTTGATCAGCGCCAAGATGACGCCCGCCGCGGTCGAACTGGCGCTGGAGATTCGAAAAGAGATCGAGGCTCGACATGAAGAGGCCGATCGGCTCCGCCTTCGTGCTGTTGAACGCGCCCGGATCGAAGCGGATCTCGCGCAACGGCGATTTATGCTGGTCGATCCGAGTAACCGCCTCGTCGCAGATACGCTCGAATGCGAATGGAATGACAAACTGCGCACTCTGGCTAAGGCACAGGAAGAAAGGCAACGCGGGCAGCGGGAGGACCAGTCTGCCATCGACGACGCGATCCGCGACCGACTGATCGCCATGACGACAGATTTCAAAACGCTTTGGCGTGATCCGAGCCTACCGAACCGCGAGCGCAAAAGGCTCCTCGCCTACGTCATCGAGGATGTCACGCTCATGAAATTACCGGCGGCAGGAACGACCACCCTCCAGGTGCGCTTCAAGGGAGGCAAGACCGAGACACTGACCACACAAAATCCCAAATCCTCTGCGCAGCAGGTGAAGACTCAGCCGAAGGTGGTCGAACTCGTCGACAAACTCCTCGACGATCACATCTATTCCGAGATCGCCGACATCCTGAACGAAAAGGGGATACGCCCTGGCGGTTCTGCGCGTCGTGGCCAGGCCGATGCGCGGTTCACCGACTTGCGAGTGGCCTATCTCGCCCTTCATTACGGACTCCGCTCTCGCTACGACCGGCTGCGAGACCGGGGAATGCTAACGAAGGCCGAGACGGCCTCTCGGCTCGGAATCCATGAAACGACCCTGACCCGGTGGGTAGCACACGGTCTCGTCGCCAGACATGCCCACAACGCCCACGCTTACTTGTACGAAGCGCCCGGGCCAAACCCGCCGATCAAGCACAGCAGTCGATGGGACCCGCTCATCAACCGGACCGCAGTCGGCCAAACAATGGAATTAAAGTACTCGTATCAAACCGAAGGAGCTGCAGTATGAAGCCAGATAGTTGGCATACAGCGACAATCCGACGCCGTCATGCCAGATCG
>JAKAVX010000585.1:0-2618 GCA_021827465.1 Deltaproteobacteria bacterium
CTGTAGCACTCCAACACGTGGCTAGTGCACTTACAAATCACTTACAGGCACCGCAGACCCACGCTGAAACTTCGCGCTTTTACGTTCCCGAACTGGACAGCCTTCGATGTATCGCATTTCTCGGGGTCTTCATCTGCCACGTCGCTCATGAATTGGGAGCCGGCGGCCTCATATCCAACATTGGCGGTTTCGGAGTAGACCTGTTCTTCACGCTTAGCGCCTATCTCATCACTGAACTGTTGATGCGCGAAAAGGAGCGGTTCGGGCGGCTGGACGTAGGGTCATTTTACGTCCGCCGCATCCTGAGAATCTGGCCTCTGTACTTCGGCTATGTCGCCGCATGCGTCGTCGCGTCGGCACTCCTTCCGGTGCTTCAGATCAGCTGGAAGTTCTTTGCCAGTTTCGCAGTGTTTTTGGGAAATTTCGCTCTCGCGATCATCGCGTCCCCTCCGGGCCTGGCGATGGCACCTCTATGGAGCGTTTGTGTCGAGGAGCAGTTCTACATTACCTGGCCGCAGATCGCTCGATCTCTTTCGCGCCGCGGCGTAGCAGTCGCAGGCGCACTGGTCTGGGTGTTCTCGATATGCTGCCGGTGGCTGACGATTCGCAATGGATTGCCGGTTCATTTGGTTGAAATTGGCACGTTCTGCCGACTCGACCCAATCGCATGCGGCATGCTGTTATCGTCGCTTCTCAGCGGATCAACCAAGCCCCAACTCATAGCCTCGCGCCGCTCGCTCGTCCTGATTGGCGCGAATCTATGGGCTTACGCCGGACTTTGCCTATATCACTCGAGCACTCCGACCCAATTCGACTTCATGGTTGGTTTTCCCGCGGTCGCCATCGGATGCGGCGCATTCACTCTGGCGGCCATTGGAGCCGGTTCCTGGATGTACGACCCCCGGCTTATTTATCTTGGGCGGATTTCATACGGGCTGTACGTCTACCATGGGGCGGCGATCCTGATGATCCTGGCGATTGCCGGCGCTGCTCCCGGATGGTTCAGATGGATCATTTGCCCTGCGCTCAGTCTCGGTGTGACAATCGCCGTGTCTGCGGCTTCCTATCGATGGTTTGAGACG
This sequence comes from Deltaproteobacteria bacterium, assembly GCA_021827465.1. Next base: position 1,083 of record JAKAVX010000585.1, read on the forward strand.
CCGTTTCTCCGGCTCAAGACGCGCTATCAGTACATCCCCTCAGCTTCGCCAACCATCGGCGAGCCACAGCCAGAAAGCGATGCGTCCGCCGCTTCAGGCGAGTTCATGCTTCGACAGCGGTAGCTCGCGGACTCGTTTGCCGGTAGCCGCAAATACCGCGTTGCACAGCGCGGGCACAAACGGCGGCACGCCCGGCTCGCCGATACCTCCGGGCGGCGCGTCGCTGTCGACCAAGTAAACGTCAGTGCGCCGCGGCGCATCCCACATGAGGGCAACGGGATAATCGTAAAAATTCGACTGATCAATGGCGCCTTTGGTCGCCGTTATCTCTCCGCTGCGCACGATACTGGCGCCGAACGCGGCGGCGCCTTCGAACTGGGCTCGAGCAAATTCCGGATTTACGATGAGTCCGGCATCGACAGCCGTATGGACGTGCGGAATTGTCAATTTGCCGTGCTCGTCGACCTCGACCTCGACCACTGTCGCAACATAAGTGACAAAGCTGCGATGAGCGGCAATACCCATGCCGCTCCCCTTGCCCATCTTGCGTTTTCCCCAGCCCGACTTTTCGGCCACCAACTGAACGACGCGGCGTAAACGGCCGGTATCGATCGGATACGCGGCATACGGCGCTCCAGAGTTCGGATAGTCAGTGCCTTTTAAATTTAGGATGCGGGGTTGTCCAATCAACTCCAATAGATACTCCGCCGGATCGCGGCCCGCCGCATGTGCCAGTTCATCGGAAAAAGATTGAACGGCAAAGGCATGATAAATATTCGCCACCGATCTCAGCCATCCAATCCGTACGTGAGCGGGCGCGGGTCCGTTTTCAATTCGCAGATTGGGAATGTCGTACGGAATATCAGTCCAACCCTGACCGAGTTCGCCAGCGCTGCCATAGCGATCGCCTACCTTGAAGGTGGAGCCGATCGGCGGAAACACCGAGCGTTGCAGCCAGGCAGCCGCCTTACCGTTGGCGTCAAGCGCGGCCTTCATATACATCGCGGACGCCGTGTGGTAGTAATCGAACTTGATATCGTCTTCGCGGCTCCAGACAACCTTCACTGGACGGTTGGTCTTCTTCGACAGTACGGCCGCCTCTGCCACGTAGTCAGGCTTTGCCTTACGCCCGAATGCTCCACCGAGCAGAGTTACGTGACAGCTCACGTGTTCTCGCGGGATGTTCAACTGCTCGGCCACGATGTCCTGCACGGCCTGCGGGTTTTGCGTGCAAGTCCATATCGTCACCCTGTTCTCGCGAAAGTCCGCCACCGCCGCAGGCGGTTCCATCGAGGCGTGCGCCAGATGCGGTATGTAATACTCCGCTTCAATTATCTTTCCACCCCTTTTGAACTCAGCATCCACGTCTCCCGCATTGCGCGCTACCTTGCCCGGCGCACGCGCGGTGTCTAATAGGTACTTCTTGTACTCGGCGGAGTTGTACACTGCGTTGGGACCGTCGTCCCATACCACGTTGAGTTTGTTGCGGCCCACGAATGCGGCCCACGTGTTGTCAGCGATTACCGCGAGCCCGCC
>JAKAVX010000585.1:2628-3033 GCA_021827465.1 Deltaproteobacteria bacterium
CGCCAAGCGGCTGGAAAGCATGTGGCGGTTTAAACGGCGGAATCGGCACGACCTGGCGCACGCCTTTTACCTTAAGCGCTTCCTTGTCGTCATAGGATTTCACCGTGCCGCCGAGGACCGGCGGATGCATCACCGCCGCATAAACCATTCCATCCATCCTGGCGTCCATTCCGAAAACGGCCTTTCCCGTGCACAACGAAGTAAGGTCGTAGCTTGGGCATCCTTTGCCAACGTAACGCCATTGTGTTCTGCTCTTGAGCCGCAGCGCCTCTTTGCGAGGTACGGGCAGCCGCGATGCCGCGGCGGCGAGCGCTCCATAACCGAGCTTGCGGCCGGTCGGACGGTGAAATACAGCGTGCAGATCGGTTTCGCAGTCATTCGGCGAAACGTTCCATCGCGCCGCCG
>JAKAVX010000586.1 GCA_021827465.1 Deltaproteobacteria bacterium
GCACGCTTCGAGCCATACGATCCGTATCTCATTTTTCTGCGCGTCCTCTGGGAGCGCTACGGTGCGGAACTGGAAGCCGAAGCCGAGGGCAGCGCGCGAATCCGGCTCACCACGTTTCAGACGGATGGCATCTTTCGCGCCAAGCGAATTTGCCAGCAATACAATGGTGTGCTGGTTGCCGACGGTGTTGGCCTCGGCAAGACATTCGTTGCCGGCGAGTTGCTTCGCCAGTCGATCGAGGACCGCCGCCAGCGGGCTCTTCTGATCGCTCCTGCCAGCTTGCGCGATGGGACCTGGGCGCGCTTCGCCGATCTGCACTCCCTCTATACGGAATGTGTTTCCTATGAGCAGTTGGCCGACGACGTTCAGCTCGGCGGTACGCAGCCGTATCTGAAGCAGCAGGCGAACGACTATGCGCTCGTGGTGGTGGATGAGGCACAAGCCTTTCGCAATCCATCGACGCGGCGCGCCCAGGCTTTACGCGAGCTACTCAAGGGCCATCCCCCGAAGACTCTCGTCCTGCTCTCGGCGACGCCGGTGAATAACTCGCTTTGGGACCTGTACTACCTGCTCGCTTACTTCCTGAAACAAGATGCGGCTCTTTCGGAACTCGGGCTACGTTCACTCCGGGAAAAATTCGCCGATGCGGTGAAGCATGACCCGGATGACCTCTCACCCGACGCACTTTTTGACATTCTCGACGCCAGCACCGTGCGGCGCACACGCCATTTCGTGCGCCGATATTATCCGAACGATCGCGTGCGCGATTCGCGGGGACACGAGATACCAGTCCAATTCCCGACGCCGCATGTCGAAGCCATTACCTACTCGCTCGACGATGAGCTTCCGGGCTTCTTCGATGAATTCAAGGTTGCGCTGGCTCCCGAAGAGGGAGAGCCGCTACTTACGCTCGCGCGTTACGGCTCCGGACAATATCGGCGTGGTGCGGCGCCAGATCCGAGCGAAGCCGCACTGATCGGGCTGCTCCGCTCTGCTTTGCTCAAGCGATTCGAGTCCTCTGGGCACGCGTTCGCCGCGACTGCGGAAAAGATGACGCGAGCGCACGACGCGTTTCTTGAAGGCCTGGACAAAGGGGTGATTCTGACCGCGGAAGCCATCGAAGAATGGGAACAAACCGACAACGATGAGGCCCTTGATGAACTGATCCGAACGACGGGCGCGGTAAGCGCGAAGGGTTATGAGGTGGACCGTCTCCGGGCGGACGTACAGCACGATCGGGACTTGCTGCGAAATTTCGCCAGCCGCGCGGCGAGCGTGAAGCGTGAAACTGATCCAAAGCTGGAATGTCTGGTCAACGCGCTGGTCGAGATCGATAAATATGCGACCAAAGAAGGCCTCGACGAACAGGACACCCGCAACAGGCGCAAGGTCATAATCTTTTCCTACTTCGCTGATACGGTCGATTGGGTCACCGAGCATCTGAGGAACGTTCTTGAAACCGACCGGCGGCTCGCCGCATATCGAGGACGCATGGTCTCGGTGGTGGGTGATGAAAGCCGCGATGGCATCTCGCGCACTAGGGCGGTGTTCGGTTTCGCCCCGGAATCGAGCGACGCCCCACCGGGAGCCGATCAGGACCGCTACGATATTCTTGTTACGACCGACGTTCTGGCGGAAGGCGTCAATCTTCAGCAAGCACGCAACATCATCAACTACGATCTGCCATGGAACCCGATGCGCCTGGTACAGCGGCACGGACGCATCGACCGCATCGGCAGCCCTCATCGCGACGTGTACGTGCGATGCTTTTTTCCTGACAAACGACTCAATGACCTTTTGGATCTCGAATCGAGGATTCGCCGAAAGCTAAAGCAGGCCGCCGCGACCATCGGCGTCGAGCACGAGGTGATTCCCGGCGCGGCGACTGGCGAACAGGTCTTTGCGGAAACTCGCGACGAAATCGAAAAGCTGAAGAACGAAGATGCAACGATCCTTGAGAACGGCGGTGAAGACCCGTCGGCACACTCGGGCGAAGAGTACCGCCAGGAACTCCGGAAAGGACTGGAGCGATACGGCGAAAAGGCGATTACGGAGCTTCCGTGGGGCGCCGGTTCGGGTTTCCTAAACGGCCGCGCGAGCGGCTATTTCTTCTGCGCAAAGGTGGGGGATCGCGTCTTTCTGCGGTTCGTGCCCTCGGACGGCGAGTCCATCGTCAAAGATACTCTCGGCTGCCTGAAGCTTATTGCGTGCAAGGAAGATACTCCGCGGTACGTGCCGGACGCTGCGAGAGAAGCGGCATACGGAGCTTGGGAGCGCGCGCGGGGCGACATTTTCGAGGAATGGAAATTCGCTACTGACCCCGCGAACTTGCAGCCTAGGGTGAAGGCCGGAATGAAGGCGGCAGCCGATCACGTTCGGAAGCATCCACCGTCCGGATTTACCCAAGTGCAAATCGATCGGCTTATCGAATGCATCGAAGCGCCCTGGGGCGCACGGATTGAGCGACAGATCCGCGACTGTATTGACGGCGCCAAAGGCGTCGAAGCCTCAGTCGCGATTGCGGCAAAGGTCAAGGAACTCGGCCTCGAACCGTTCAAGCCGGCAGCGCCGCTCCCACCAATTGACGAAGACGAGGTCCGCCTCGTCTGCTGGCTGGCGATAAAAGATCGGCCAACCGAAGCGACTTGACGAATGCAGACCGGACGACGGGGATTGTCGCTGAACATCGATAAAGGTTCGACAGAATAGTTAAGGATAACGTAATGGGTTCGAGTCTTGAACAGGAATTGAATGCTCTCGAGAGCCAGCTTGCGGCGGCCTTCAAGGCCGCAAAACTTGCATTGGCTGAGCTCAAAAAGGCCCAGAGTGGTGCAAAGGCCGGCCAGCTTCGCGAGTTGAGCAGGAGCCTTGCCGAGGGACGTAATGCTGCCAAGCGATTCTCGGAAGAAATGGCAAGCGCGGACTCCTCGTGGAAGTTCGAAGTTGAGCCTTATTTTGCGGACGGAGGATATCTTAGAGAGCTGCTGCAGGAAGCGGAGCGTGCCGGGCTGAAACTGTTCGAGCGAGA
>JAKAVX010000587.1 GCA_021827465.1 Deltaproteobacteria bacterium
AGCATTTGCCCCCAAGGCGAATCGCGCGCCGGAAATCGCGGAGACCGAAAAGGAAATCGACATCCTGATCTCGACCGACGTGCTCTCCGAGGGGCAGAATCTCCAGGACTGCGGTTACCTGATCAATTACGACTTGCACTGGAATCCGACCCGGATGGTTCAGCGAGCCGGGCGTATCGATCGGATCGGAACCGACTTCGACACGTTATGGATCTACAACATGTTCCCGGACGAAGGCCTCGAACGGCTGCTGCGGCTGGTGGAGAGCCTCTCGGACAAGATCGCGGCGATCGATGCGACAGGCTTTCTGGACGCGAGCATCCTTGGCGAAACGGTCCATCCGCGAAACTTCAACACGCTGAGACGGATCCGCGATGAGGACGGCTCGGTCATCGAAGAGGAGGAGCAGTTCACGGAACTCGCGACCGGCGAGTTCCTGATGCAACAGCTCCGCAACCTGCTCGACAGCGGCGGCAAGGAGATGCTGCGGTCACTGCCCGACGGAATTCATTCCGGTCTGGTTAAGTCCGGCGCGAAGGGCGCTTTCTTCTACTTCCAGGCTCGACCCAGGGATGGCGACAGGCTGCACTTTTGGGAATACGTGGACCTCAAGAACGACGGCGTGATTGATAACCGGCATTTCATCGCGAATCTGATCGCGTGCAATCGCGAGACACCACGGGCGGTCGATCCCGAGATGCTGAGACGGGTTTTCGAGCTCCAAGAGCGCGCCATCGAGAAAGTTTTGCAATCCTCTCAGCAGCAGAGCGCTCTTGAAGTTGCACCGCGCAGCGTCGAAGCAATTCAACAGACCGTCGTAACCCTACTCCAGGGTTACATGAACCATCCGGAAATCAGCCGGCCGCGCATCATCGACGCCATCAAGTTCCTCAACCAGCCGATGATGCATACGCAGATTGTCACGCTGCGGAGCGCCCACAGGGAATTCCAGCGCGATGGCGACGTCAATCGGCTGTTGGAGGCAGTCGAAGATATCCGCCGCCGCTTTGGCGAGCAGGGTCGGGAGGAGCGACCAAGCCCCACCAAGCCGGCGATCAACCGCGACGACCTCCGGCTGATCTGCTTCGACCTGATCTCTAGCGGATAAATGGATGCAACGACTACGTGCGTGAAAAAATCAGGTGCCAAATCGTTGCAGCCGCTGTTGGTGTATTGGCAACGTCATTGAAAACGAGCCTGCGCTCTCGCGCGGTGGAGCGACCATTCCAGGCGCGACGCACGCCCAACTATACTATGGCTGGAGCCGTCAAGTGACCGGATGGGAGGCGATCATGCCGCTGCTGATGGCGCTCTCGCCCTCTACGCACAATCCGGTGCGGCGGATACGGGGAGGGAGATGAAAGGCGGGTTTTTCTTCGCTCCGATCTTGCGATAAGGTTTTAGCGATGCGGCGAGGGGATGCGGCCTGCGCTCATGGCGCAGCCGCGGTGTGCTTTTTTTCAGCGGAGGTCAGGACGCAAATCATGTCGTACAACTGGCGAAGCAAGATAATCACGCAAGGTCTCGAACGGGCCCCGAACCGTTCGATGCTGCGCGCGGTGGGTTTCGGCGATCAGGATTTCGAAAAGCCCTTGGTAGGCATCGCCAACGGCCACAGCAACATCACCCCGTGCAATCTGGGCCTCGGCCTGCTGGCGGACCGGGCTGAGGCGGCGATCAAGGGCGGCGGCGGAATGCCGCAGGAGTTCGGCACGATCACCGTCAGCGACGGCATCTCGATGGGCACCGAGGGAATGAAGTATTCGCTGGTCTCGCGCGAGGTCATCGCCGATTCCATCGAAACCGTGTGCAGCGCCCAAGCGCTGGACGGCCTGGTCGCCATCGGCGGATGCGACAAGAACATGCCGGGCGCGCTAATCGCGATGGCGCGGCTTAATATCCCGGCGATCTTCGTTTACGGCGGAACCATCAAACCCGGGCATTACAACGGCCGCGACATCAACCTGGTCACCGCGTTCGAGGCCGTGGGCGAGCGCACCGCGGGAAAAATCAGCGACGCCGAGTTGCTCGAAGTCGAACGCCACGCCTGCCCGGGCGCCGGCTCGTGCGGCGGGATGTATACCGCCAATACCATGTCCTCGGCGATCGAGGCCATGGGGATGAGCCTGCGCGGCTCCTCCACCATGGCCGCCGTTGACCAGGAGAAGGCCGACAGCGCGGCGCGCTCGGCCGAGGTCGTGCTGCAGGCGATCCGCAGCCGGTTGACGCCGAGCCGCATCATGACGCGCAAGGCCTTCGAGAACGCGATCGCGGTGGTGATGGCGGTCGGCGGCTCGACCAACGCCGTGCTCCATCTGCTGGCGATCGCTCACGCGGCAAAGGTCGAGCTTTCGTTGGACGATTTCGAACAAATTCGCGAGCGCGTGCCCGTGCTGTGCGAGCTCAAGCCTTCCGGCCGCTATCTCACCGTCGATTTCCATCGCGCCGGCGGCGTGCCGCGGGTGATGAGGATGCTGCTGAGCCGGGGCCTCCTTCACGGTGACGCGCTGACCATCACCGGTCAGACCGTCGCCGATGCGCTGGCCAACGAGCCCGCCGACCCGCCGGCCGGCCAAGACGTAGTTCATCCCTTTGACAACCCGGTCTATCCGCAGGGGCACCTGGCAATTCTGCGCGGCAACCTGGCCGAAGAGGGCGCCGTGGCCAAGCTCTCCGGTGTGAAGAACCCGTTGATGACCGGTCCGGCGCGCGTTTTCGACGACGAGGAGTCGTGCTTGCACGCGATTCTCGACGGGCGCATCAAGCCAGGCGACGTCGTCGTCATCCGCTACGAGGGGCCCAAGGGCGGCCCGGGGATGCGCGAGATGCTCTCGCCGACTTCCGCGCTGGTCGGCACCGGACTGGCGGCGTCGGTGGGACTTATCACCGATGGGCGCTTCTCGGGGGGAAGCTATGGACTGGTCGTCGGACACGTAGCGCCCGAGGCGCAAGTCGGCGGCACGATCGCGCTGGTCAAGGACGGCGATTCCATCACCATCGACGGACGTGAGCGCCGCTTGCAGCTTA
>JAKAVX010000588.1 GCA_021827465.1 Deltaproteobacteria bacterium
CAGGCGCCACGGCTTGTGCGCCGGCGGGCGGTGTCGCAGGCGCGGACAGTTTCGCAAGCAGTTTGGCCTCAGCACGCGCGTACTGGAAGGCGAGAGTCAGAATCTCGCCCGCCATCCGGCGATCTTCGGCAAAGATCAGCACTTCCGAAGGCTCTTCGACGAACCGTTCCTCGATCCCGAGATGCCGGTACCAGGCGATGACCTGGCTTAGGTAGGCGATTACCGCTTGCCCGCGCGGAAAATTGTCGAGCCGGGAAGGCTTGGTTTGTGCGGCGGGCGCCGCTGCAGGTTTTGCCGCCGCAGGCTTGCCCGATGCTGCTGGTTTCGCTGCGGCGGCGTTGGGCGTCGTCGCGGGCTTTGGGGCGGTTTGCGCAGGCGCGGGCGATGCGCCGGAGATAATCGCTACGGCGATGATACAGAGAACGAAAGCGCCGAGCGCGCGGACCGCTTCAATAAGCGCCGCGCGAGCTCTTTTCGGAAGCGTTTGCCGATGGTTTCCCAATTCAGAACGACGCCGGCTCGCCACTTCGAAGTCCGCGTTCCCCCGGACATCAGGGGCAAAAGCCGGTGCGTCAGGAAAAGGTTAGCATCGGAAAGCAAGCCATTCGAACGGTCGGATTGCGCCACTCTGGGACGCGAGAGGCGGATTCCGGACCTGCCGGGGATGCACCGCCCGTGGCGCAAATGAGTTGGGACGAATCTCAGGCGAGGCCGAGTTCGAGGCTTTCCACACGTACGCCTGACGGCTCGAAGCGGACTACGACCCTGCATCCCGAGGTCTTGAGCGAAAGTGCGTATGAGCCCGAACTTCGCGCCGATACGGATGCTTCTTCGAGCGTCTGGCCCGCCAGGCTCTTGAGCGCAGTATTGAGTGCGGTTATCGAATCGGCGATCCGCCGTCCGGGCGGGGTTCGATTGAACAGCGTGCCGAGCGAGGCTTCCGCGCCGGGACCGAAGAGCTTCCGTATCCGTCCGCTCGAAAGTGCGACTTCGATAATCGCGCCGAGGCGTTCGGCGAGTTCCGGCGCGACTTCCATCCGATCCACTGCCTCGCGAAGCTCCGAGTAAAGCGCGCGGGTTTCCGGGTCGCGCGCCGCGTTGTGGAACGCCTCGATCTGCGGGAGCAGGACCGCGCGCTGGAGCGTGTCGAGAGTTAGCGCGCCGTCGGTTTCGCGGTCCGTGATATTGGTGCGAACGCTCATTCGGGGCCGCGATTCGCCTCGTCAGATGCTCCAGCGTCGTGGCCGTGGCCGCCGAGCAGCGCGGCAAGCTCATGCTCGAAGCCGCCGGTTTCGATCGCGCAATGCATCCCGCATTCCTTCGGCGCGCCCGTCTCCCACCACCATCGGCCTGAGCGCGGATCCACGCCTTCGGCGACCGGGCGCGTGCACGGGGCGCATCCTATTGACTTGTAGCCCTTGTCGTAGAGCGCGTTGTAGGGGACCTCGTTGGCGCGGATATAGTCCCACACTTCCTCTTCGGTCCAATCGGCGAGCGGCGCGAGTTTAACGATACCGCCGTGGTCGTGGTCGATTTCGACCTTGCGGATATTGGAGCGCGTAGCCCATTGATCGCGGCGAAGGCCGGTGACCCACGCGCTGTAATTCATCAGCGCGCGCCGAAGCGGCAGCACCTTGCGCACCTGGCAGCATAACAGGCGAAGGTTCACGTCGCGATAGAAGAGATTCGGGCCGTGCCGCGTGACCATCTGCTGCACCACGCCGGCGTCGGAGCCGAAGACCTCGATTTTGACGCCGTAGCGCTCGCGGATACGGTCGATAAGGTCGTAGGTCTCCTGCGGCTGGCGGCCGGTATCGACAGTGAAGATGCGCACGTTTGGGTCGATTTTGACCGCCATGTCGATCAGCACGCAGCCCTCGGCCTGGAAGCTCGAGCAGATGCCCAGCTCCGCGCCGAAGCGTTCGATAGCCCAGGCGAGAACTTCCTGCGGCTCGCGGTCGTCGAGTTCGACGGCGGCCTCGCCCGCTTCGAGTTCGTCCATGGTGTGAAGTAGCCGGGTGATGGGGTTTTCCTGGTGCACCGATACTTCTCCTGTTCTCCGCGTCCTAGCCCCTCAATTCCTACGCGGCTGGCGCGGATGCCGTTTGCTCGGGGCCGTGTGCAATCGCAATCAGTTCATCGTCGGCGAGCCTTGCGCAGAATTTCGTAAAAGACTCCCCGGCCGCGCGCCGCTTCAGATAGGCGCCAACCAGGCCTTCGACGTAATCCTCGACTATCGCGGACGGCACCCTGCGCAGCAGCGGCTTTCCGATCGCCGCGTCGCGGCCAAGACCGCCGCGCAGGATGATGTCGAAGGCTTCGAGCGGCTCGCCGCCCGGGCCGCGTCCCGTAGTTCCCTGGAGCCCGATGTCGCCGGTCCAATGCTGCGCGCATGCGTGCGGGCACCCGTCGAGATTGAGCTTCAACGCCGCGACCTCGCTGCCGAAGCGCGCGATCAGCCGCTCGATTATCGCGGCGAGCTTGGTCTTGGTCGGCGTGACCGCGTAATTGCAATGCGGGTCGCCGATACATCCGATGGACGAGGCGTAAAGCCCGTTCACGTCGAGCGGAAATCCGATTTCGTCGATTCGGCCGATAACCTCGTCGAGCCGCTCGCTGGGAATCCCGGTGACGATAAAATTCTGTCGGCGCGTGAGTCTGATATCGCCGCCGAACGACGATACGACTTCCGCAACCGCGCGCATCTGCCGCCCGCTCATCAGGCCGAGATAGACCGGAAAGCCCACGTGGAAACGGCCCGGCGTCTTTTCCTCGTGGATGCCCATGTGGTCGCTTTCGGCGTCGGCGAGGGGCATCTCGTCGAGGTTCTCAAGCGCGTAGCCGAACCGGTCCTCGACCAGCTTTCGAAAGCCGTCGGCGCCGTAATCGTCGATCATGAACTTGAGCCGCGCCTTGACCCGGGAGATCCGGTACTCGGTGGTGAGACGCCACGCGTCGAGGATCGCGCGCAGGACCGCGATCGCATTCTCGCGCGGGACGAAGACGCCCAGATGGCGCGACAGGCG
>JAKAVX010000589.1 GCA_021827465.1 Deltaproteobacteria bacterium
CGCTACGCGGCACATAGCCAGGCGCTCGGCACGCCGTCCCCGGAAGCACCCGCCGACGCTCCCGCCGGAAGCACCGACATGGGCGACGTGAGCCATGCTATGCCGGCGATCCATCCGATATTCGCAGCGGCGCCGCACGGCGCCGCGCGCCCGCATGAGAACGCATTCGTCGCCCATGCGGACTCGGAGTACGGATATGCGGCGATGATCCGGGTCGGGAAGGTGCTCGCGATGACGGCCTGCGACCTGCTGGCCGAGCCGCAACTGCTGAAAGCTGCCAAGGACGAATTCGCCCGTCGCAAGGAAAGCTGAATTTCCTGCACGAGGCGCGACCCGTACCCGCGCCCCATCTGGCTTGGGCGGTGCATCCAGCCCGGCTTTCCTGCACTGGCGAAAGTTTCACGCGCGGTTCGGCGCCTGGGGTTCCGTAGCCGCGGTTCATTCAGGCAAAACGTTTCCCGGGATTGAACGACGACGGCGCTCGCGATCTCGTCGCGGACGCCGTCTTTTTGGTCGGGTTTATGAGCCTGCGCGCACTAGCGGCAGCCGCATCCGCCGCCGCAGCATACTCCCGCGGGACTTCCCGCAAGCCCGTTTGCGCAAACCGCCTGCTCTGCGGCCGCCGCGCCGTTTCCGTTTGCCGAGCGCGGCGCGAAGGTTGACATCTCACGGCTTAGCCGCGTCCCGCCGCATCGCGGACATTCCGCGTCGTCGCGGCCGGGACGCACGAACGCTTCGAAGTGAACGTCGCACTTGACGCATCGGTATTCGTAAATCGGCATATCGATCGTTACTCCTCGATCGGCTCCGCGTATTCGACCAGCACGCCGCGGGTTGCCTTGGGATGCAGGAAGCAGATCATCCCGGCCAGTCCCTTGCGGGGCCTCTGATCGATCAACTGGATACCTTTGGCGCGCGCCTCATCGAGATCCGCTCCGACGGCGTCGCTCTCGAAGCACACGTGATGAAGTCCGCCGCCGCGGCGCGCGAGAAACTTGCCCACGCCGTTGTCGGGACTGAGCGGCTCGAGCAACTCTACCTCGCTGCCGCCGGCGTCGAGCAGCGCCGCGCGCACGCCCTGGTCGGCGATAGTGGCCGACTTCTTGAACTCAAGGCCAAGAGTATCGCGCCAGAATCGCAGGCCTTCCTCCAGGTTCGGCACGACCACGCCGACATGATGGATCCGTTTCAACATCCCGATTCGTCAACTCCCATGCGGCTACTTGCGATCGAGGCAGTCCTTGCGCTGCAGCGCGTCCCATCTGGCGCGGATCTCCGGCGTGCCGAGGCTCGGATGCTGCGCGCGGGTCTGGGCAAGCTTCGCGCAGGCCGCGGGCACGTTGCCCTGGATCACGTAAATCTGCGCGAGATTATACTTCGCCTCGTACCACAGGTTATCCGATTCGGCCGCAGTCGCCTCGACGTTGGTCCAGAGATTGACCGCGTCCTTGTAATCTTTGCGCGCCTGCGCGATACGCGCCAGTCCCGCGTTGGCGTCAGGCGAACCGGGGTCGGCCTTGACGACCTGGTCGAAGATGGCCTTGGCCTTGGGCACGTTGCCAAGCGCGATGTACGACTGTCCGAGAATCGAAAGCGTACCGGTCAAATTTCGCGCCTGCATCTTGCCCTGCTCGACTCCCCGCTCGAAGAACTTGTAGGCGGCAAGAGTGAGCTTCGCGTCCTGCTGGAAGCCGTTCTCGTTGCCGGCGGCTTTCTTGACCTGGCCGTCCTTCCAGAAATTGAGGCCAATGACCTTGATCAGGTCATTGTTGTCGTCGGTGCCCTTGCTGCGCTCGACAAAATCGCTGACCTGCTTCTCCAGTTCAGCATATTTGCCGAGCTGCGTGAGCGCCGCGACGCGCCATTGGAAGACGTCCTTGAAGTGGCTGCTCATCGACGGATAGTTCGATTCGTAGCCGTCGAGCAGCGAGGCAATCTGCCCGGCATTCTTCTTCGGTTCCTGCCCGAGCAATCCGGCGAGCATGTAGATGGCTGCGCCGGTGGTCTCGTGCACGTACTTCTTGCGCGCCGGAGTGCCTGCGCGGTTCAGCGCCCCGGGCGACATCTTGATGGTCTCGTCGAGGAGGTTGATGGTGTCGTTGCGAATCTGCGCCATATTGGGCGGCGGACCTTTCTTGACCGCCTTGCTCGCCTCGAGCAGCGCCATATAGTCGCAGGTCGCCTGGTTGAACTTCGCACCGAAGCTCCAGTCGGAATTGCCGGTCACGCTCTTGTAGAGATTGGCCGCGGCGGCGTACTGCTTCTGGTACTGGAGACGCTCGCCGAGGCGGAAGTTGAGCTCGTCGGCATAACTGCCCCTGGGATAGCGCTTGATATAGTCCTGGGCGGCCGCGACCCACTGGTTCTCCAGGTTCGCATTCTTCATCCCGCTCTGCTCCCACTGCATGCGCGGGAGCTTGTAGCGCTCGTAGGAAGCCCACTGCGCGTCGGGATTGCCCGGCTGGGCCGCGATCTCGTTGACAATCTGCGAGAACAAGTCGAGACGCTTGTTGTTGTAGTAGATATCCGCGGCGTACTTGTAACCCTGCGGATACTTGCCGGTCTTGGCGGCGGCAAGATAATACTTCGCCGCTCCTAGCGCGTCCTTCTTGCTGTAGAGCACGTTGGCCAGCAGCCACATCTCGAATGGATCCGAGGAGTGGCCGAATTCCGCGACCGGGTCGTGTACGTACTGCTTAACCGCGGCGATCGCCACGCCCCAGCTCGCCTTGTTGCCCTCCATCGACTTCATAAGTGAAATGGCCTGGGTGCGATACTGGGCTTTCTTGGCGGCGTTGTTGGCAGCCGCTTCGGCCTTGAACAGGCTCTGCAGCCTGAACATCTCCATCCCGGACTTCTGGCCGCCGGTCGCACCCGCCGCGAGCTTGCTCGTAAGCTGCGCGGCCTTGTCCATCTGACCCATCGCCGCATAGGTCGTGGCGAGTCCCTGCTGCGCCGCGCGGTACTGAGGGGTGTTCGGTCCGGCCTTGATAATCTGGTTGAAGTCGGCGATCGCGTT
>JAKAVX010000590.1 GCA_021827465.1 Deltaproteobacteria bacterium
CGGTGAAACGGTCTATCCGGAAAACGCCGACGCGGCTGCGATCGATCACTTCGTTGCCCAAACCTCACGTACTGGCAAAGTCGACACTCGGCGAATCTATGTAACTGGATGGTCCAACGGAGCGGCGATGGGCCTGCTTTACGCTCTCAACCGGCCCGACGTTGCGGCGGCGGCAATTTATTCAGGGCCGGACCCGTTTGGTGCGTTTGATGATCCCTGCCGCCAGGCGCCGGTCGGCGGACTGCCGGCGAGCAATGCCGAAGTGCAAATTTTCAATCCACGTGTGCCTGTGATGCATGTGCGCAATAGCTGTGACATTGCGGGGATCTGTCCAAACGACGAGAAAATGGCTGCTAATCTGCGTTCCATCGGGATCAGTATCGACGACGTCATCCTCGACGCCTCGGGCAGACGTGTCTATGCGTGTCAGGTGCAATGCGGCGCCGATCCGAACGGTGGACTCGATCCATTGTATAGTCCGTTAAGCTGGTTGATCGCCTTGCATCGTCACCAGCGATGGCCCTCACAATGGACGCCCGCGATGCTGGAGTTCTTGCGGAGTCATCCGTTGCGGCCGGCCGCGGTCCCGTTCTAGAGTTCCTGCCGGTTAGGGCGGACAAGCGCATCGCGCGATTGTTCCGGAGTCCTGTCCTTTCGCTCGCGGCCGTGAATGAACCAGTGCATCAAGAGCTCGATTACCTCGGCCCGAGTCTTGTCGTTGCCGCCACGACTCTCAGCCAGCGATTCGAACGCGGCACGCGCGTGCGTCAGGCGCTCTTCCAGCCGATGCAAGTGGTCTGCGCAGGCCTCTGCGTTCGCTGGCAGGCTCATTGATCCTCGCAGACCGAGCGCGACGAGTCGGGTCAGCAGCTCGGCTTGTTCCCGCGAGTCGCATGTGATGCGGGTGGCTTTGCGTCCTCTACCGAAGAAGACCGCACTCCGATCGTACATGTCAGACGCCGGCATCAAGTAGGCCGTTTCGCCATCCGGCACGATAAACCATCGTACCGGTTGCGGCTCCTCTGAGAGCCACTGCGCGACCGGCCGCGAATCGGGCAATTCAACCTCTCCCCAGACATCCGCCGCAAGGTCATCCACGGTGACGCGGCGCGCTCCGGTCTTCGTACGCTGCTCCTGCTTCTGGATTTCGACCACGCGGATCTTTCGAAAATGCTGCGCGGTCTCCGCGTACAAGCGGTCGACCATTCCACGCCGCACGTCCGGGTCGCTGGCGCCAAGTAGCTCAAAGACTGCCTCGTCAAGCGCCCGCCGGTCGGGCTGACGAAGTTCATCCGCGAGCTTCAGCGGCCCACTTGCTATCACCCTCGCGTGCTCGGGCAAATGGCAATCCATCAGTTGTTCTTCAACAAGGCGACCGATTGGCCGTTTGCTCAAATCTCCGAAGGCGATTCTGATTCGCTCGGCCGTCTCGGGTGGTGCACTCCGCGGATCGGGAACTTCGAGCAAGTTCACGTCGATTACCTCGGTCTTCAGATTTCCTTCCGTACCCGCAAAGCGACCGTAAAAAGTCTTGAACAGGCCCGTTAGTGTCGAGTTCAGGATGGCTCCCAGCGTCTGCTGCTCCCCCTGAGAAAGCCTTTCTGCAGACAGATCGAATAGATTGTGATTGCAGACGAGTCGCTCTGGATTGTAAGCAACTATGTGTCGATACTGCTGCGCCATTGGCCAGAAGGCAAAACCTGGCTTTACAAGTTTCGTCAGATCGTACCAAGGGTTTCTCGCCGCAACCGTCGATCGTTTCGGGACCAGAACAGACTTCGACTTGCTCGACGCAAAAGTGCGTGTCGTCTCACCGTACTTGAGATAGCTCGCAACCCATGTGCCTTTAAGCTCTTCAAGCGCCTGTCCGACGAGCAGGACCACGCGATCCAGGTCAGCAGCGCGGACGACGGGTCGGTCAATCGTCATCGGGCTGTGGACCTCAGGCGCGAGGTATTGCGCCTCGATCGGATGCTCGCTGCCATCGCCCGCCCGCACGATCTTTATCTCGCCGCGCTCAACCAGCGCGCGCTCCAATCCATAAAATCGCTTCTTGAAGTCCGCATTGGCCGCGAAGGTTTCAAGCGCCCAACGGGTGATGTCATGCGGCATGAAGAAAGCGTCGCAACCCGACTTCACACCGAAGCGAATGTCAGCGATTTCTCCGAAAGGGACAAAGCGCGAGCCGAACTTGCGCATCACCTCGAAATAGAAGTCTGGCGCGCGAACATAGCGTCCCCATTTGCCGGCGGCGTACCCGTCGTTATCGCTTAGCTCGAACGCTTCGCCCTGTGGTTCGCCAGGTTCGTCTTCATCATCCTCTGCGCCGGCCGCTTGCTGGGCTCCTACACCTCTCAGAACACCACCGGCCCTAACCCCTTCCTCCCATAGATCGCGCTGGATTTTGACAATGATGCGCAAGCTGTCGTTCTCGATATCGTCATCAGCCTTCTCGATCCGCCCTCGCAGCGCATCAAGCGCCCCGAAGCGTACCGCGCTATCGGCCGGTTCGCCGATGATCTCGGCAAGCGGACGCTTGAACTGAACGAATTTCACGTGCGTGGCCATCCGTGCGGCGCGATCCGGACAGCTTTGCAAAATCGTAACGCAGGTTTTAACCCGGGCGTCTTCGAACCACGGCTCCGCCTCGCTCTCGCAGATCGCGATGATGCGAAAGTTTTCCAAAACCCACCGCTGCAGCGCGAAGCCGTAACCCACGTCAAGCCACGACGAGGAGGTCAGAAAGCCGAAGTATCCGTCCTCACGAAGGAAGTGCGCGGCCGCCGGCCAGAAGTAGCAATGCGCATCGCTGCGCCCTGACAGCCTGAGACCCGGCCAACGGTCTATCACGACTCGACTCATCTTGAGTTTGGCTTCGGTGCCGAGCTTTTCCTGCCGAACGTAAGGAGGGTTTCCCACGACTGCATCCAGCGATGGTAGGGCGATCTCCCTGAGCCCGTCGCCGTCGGGAAGCGAACAGAACGGCTGGTCGGGAGCAACGTCAAAGAAG
>JAKAVX010000591.1 GCA_021827465.1 Deltaproteobacteria bacterium
TCTCCACGCGGTTGTGCACGAAGAATACCTGTCCAGAACGATTGAGCTCGCGCATGATGACTTCGCGCAGGAGTCCGTCGTCGAAGTGCGCCACGAAGGTACGGATGGCCTGGCGATCCAGGGGCGGGGTTTGGATCACGCTCAGGTCGCGGATGCCCAACATTGCCATGTGCAGAGTGCGCGGAATCGGTGTCGCGGTCAGGGTCAGGACCTCGACCAGCTTGCGCAGCCGCTTTATGCGTTCCTTGTCGGCGACGCCGAAGCGATGCTCCTCGTCGACGATCAACAGACCCAGCCTGGGAAACTCCACGTCGTTTTGAAGCAGCCGATGGGTCCCGACCACGATATCGACCTTGCCCCGGCGCACTTCTTCGATCACAGCCTTGTTCTCGCGGGGGCTACGGAAACGCGAGACCATTTCGATTCGCACGGGGTAGCCGGCAAAGCGTTTGCACAGCGTGTTCCAGTGCTGTTCCGCCAGCACCGTAGTCGGAACCAGCATTGCGACCTGCCTCGCGTCCATCACCGCGACGAACGCCGCGCGCAGTGCCACCTCGGTCTTTCCGAACCCAGCGTCGCCGCAGATCAGCCGATCCATTGGCTTGGGCCGGCACATGTCGCGGATGACCTCGTCGATCGCGGCGAGCTGGTCCGGCGTTTCCTCGAACTCGAAGCGTTCGGCAAACTCCGTGTAGTCGGTCCCCGGATGCGCGAAGGCGTGGCCCTCCATGACCTCGCGCGCTGCGTAAATGTCGAGCAGCTCGGAGGCCATCGCTAGCACAGCCTCCTTGGTGCGCCGCTTGACGCGGTCCCATGAGCCGCTGCCAAGCTTGTCGAGTTTCGGCTCCTCACCATCGCCGCCGATGTAACGCTGCACCAGGTTGATGCGCTCAACCGGCACGTACATCGCATCGCTGGCCGCGTATTCAAGAGCGAGGAAATCGCCCTCGGTGCCGGCGACTTTCATATGACGCAGTCCCCGGTAGCGTCCGATCCCGTGATCGATATGCACCACAACGTCGCCGGGTTTCAGTTCCTCCAGGTTGAGCAGTGCGCCCTTGGAGACCGGCCGCGAGCGTCGCCGTACGCGCGGTTCGCCGAAGATGTCCTCTTCGCTATAGATATAGAGCCCGTCGGCTTGCAGCGCCGTGCCCGCGGAGATTTCGCCTTCCATGATAGCGGGGCGAAAGTCGGGCCATTGAAGAAGCTCACCGAAGCTTTTGCATTCGATGTTCAGCTCGAGGTCGTAGGCTTCCAGATGGCGGCGCAGGCGCGCGGCCTGGCTGGCTCCCTCGACCACCATCAGCGAGCGGCTATGCCCTCGCTGCACCTCGCGCAGCTCTGTAGCGAGCGGTTCGAAGGTGGAGGGCGTGAGTGGCGGCCCGGTGAGCGAGGTCGCGCCCAGCTTGAGGCTCGGCTGGCTTTTGACCTCGATCGGGGGCGCCCACCCCTCGCGTGGCGCCGCTACCGTCACCAGAGAGCCAACTTCGGCCGCCGTCATTGCGCTCAGTGCGTCCTCGAATTCATCCGCGCCGAGGTAAAGCGATTCAGGCAGCGGATGGAATGATGGCTTGCTCTGTGCCGCTTCGGCCCCGGCAGCGGTTTGTTCGGCGATTCTGAGCGCCTCGGCAAGCACGCGCCCGGGTTCGATTACCCACGCGACAGTCTTGCCGGGCAGGTAGCTGAAGACCGTGTCGAGCGGGCAGTCGAACAGCATCGGGGTCAGGAGTTCCGCGCCTGGGAACAGTAGTCCGTTGGTCAGCGAGTCGCTCAGATCGGCCAGCTCCTTGCGTACCAGCCCAATCTCGCTGGCGCGCAAGGCCACACGCTCGCGCAGCTTATTTTCCTTGAGTGAAATCGGCGGCACATAACGCGTGCGGATCACGATCGCGTCGGGCGTCTCGCCCAGCGAGCGCTGCGAGGCGGGTTCGAACCGGCGCACTGAGGTCACGATGTCCTCTTCCAGCTCGATGCGCACCGGGTTGTTGTACAACGGCGAGAAGATGTCGACGATTCCGCCCCGCACGCTGAAATCGCCGGGCTCTTCGGTCTGCGGCACGCGCTGATAGCCGAGCGCGGCGAGCGCGTCCATCAGCGCTTCCATGTCGAGCGTGTCGGCAGCGGCGATTCGAATCACCGAAGATTCGAACACCGGCCGCGGAATGGTTCGCATCAGCAGTGCCTCGACCGACGCGATCAGCGTCGGCGACTCGCCGCGCAAAGCCGCGTATAGCGCTGCTAGCTGCGCCGCCTGCGTATGCACCGGCGGCGAGAGATGGGCGAACGGCTTTATCTCCCAGGCAGGCAGCAGATGGACTCGGCGCTCGACCGGATCGCGCTCGGACGCCTCGTCGAGGAAGAAGCCGGTCTCACTGGCCAGCGCCTCGGCCTCGCGCGCGCTCGCCGTCACTACCAGGATCGGGCGGTTCAGAGCGAGCGCAGCCTCGCGCAGCATGAGCGCGCCCGCCGCTCCCTTGAGCCCCATCAACGGAAAGCGCCGCGCACCGCCAGCGTCCACGCGCGCCTTAAGCTCGCTCGCCGCCTCTTTCAGACTACGTTCCAAGTCGATCTTTCGACCGCTCTCCTATCGGCCTTCGATAAACTCCTGGAATGAATCGCCGAATTAAAGGTCAACTAAAGGTCAAACTAAAGGTAATGATCGAATCGATAATAACAAAGCCGCGAACCCCGATCGCGTACTCCCGACAGCCGTGCTTAGCGAGTCGCGCTCCTCTGAAAGCCCAGCGTTATCGGAAGCTTGACGGTCTTGTACGATCCGCCGCGCTGCTGGCGCAGCACGGTCAGGTAGATGATGTCTCCGGGATGGAGTTGGGCGAGCCGGTCGGGCAGATCGGAATCGCCGGTCACACGATGGTCGTCGATCGCGACTATCAGGTCGCCATCTTCGCCGAGCTGGCCTGACTTGGCGAGCAGCGGCCTAATCGCGGCGTCGAGCGGACCGAGTAACTCGCCGGCGGTGGTGCCGCTGGCGCCAACCGTGGTCATC
>JAKAVX010000592.1 GCA_021827465.1 Deltaproteobacteria bacterium
CCCTGGCCGACGAAATAGGTGACGAGTTCGCGCGCCTGCGGGTTGCCCTTTTCGGCCGCGCGCTGCGCCGCGTCGAGCGCGGGCTCGCTGATGAAGCTCTGGAAAGGCATCGGCAGCGGTCCCGGACTGTTGGGGCCCTCCCACGCGTCGGTCCATGCCGAGCGGAGCTGACGCGAAGGCTTACCGGTACGGCATCGCGAGCGAACCGTATCGCGCGAACGCGCCGCGACCATCTTCTCACGGAAGATTTCCGAAGTCTCCGATTCATTCGTGGCGAGCCATACCGAACCCGTCCACACTCCCGCCGCGCCCATCGCCATGCAGGCCGCCATCTGCCGGCCCGTCATGATTCCGCCCGCAGCGAGGACCGGGATGTTGCGTATCGGCTTGATCGCACGAAGCACCTGGGGAATCAGCACGATCGTCGAAACCTCGCCGCAATGGCCTCCTGCCTCGCCGCCCTGCGCCACGATTATGTCAACGCCCGCTTTTGCCTGGCGGACCGCATGCTCGGGTGCGCCGACCAGCGCCGCGACCGGGACGCCGTGCTTGCGGCCCATATCGAGCATCGACTGCGGCGGAACGCCAAGCGCGTTGGCGATCAACCCAATCTTGTGGCGGAACGAGATCTCGAGCAACTTGAGCGCGTTTTCCTGCTGAAGCGACGATGGCGCGTCGGGAGCACGCACGCGGCCGCCCTCGAACGCTTTCGCCGGCTCGATTCCGTGGGTGGCGAGAAGGTCGAGCACGAAGTCGCGATGCTTCTGCGGGACACGCTCGGCGAGCATCCGCGCGGTCACTCCCTTCTCGTCCTTGATCGACAGGTTTTCCGGAATGAGCACGTCGATACCATAAGGCTTGCCGTCGATATGCTCGTCTATCCAGCTCAATTCGAGATCGAGCTGCTCCGGCGTAAACGCCGTCGCTCCCAGGACGCCAAACCCGCCCGCCCGGCTCACCTGGGCCACCACGTCCCGGCAATGGCTGAACGCCACCAGCGGGAACTCGATGCCGAGCATTTCGCAAATCACATTCTTCATCTGATCGTTCCTTCCTCGCGCTCAGGCGTGCGGCGAAGACGCCCTGCGTCTTTTGAGCATATCTTTATTCGACACCTGAACATTTTGTTCACTTTGAGTCCAACCCCGGGTCATAAGAGCGCCGATACGCCATCGCTTTCCGACCATTCCCTGCTCTTGCCTTAAAGCACTCCGATAAGCTTCGCAACCCGATCGCGAACGAACTCGCGCCACGAACTGTCGCCGACCTGACGCGGCAGCAGAGTCTCCATGTGCGTAAGCCCCATGATGAAGACGCTGAAAGCCCGCGCTACGAAGTCGGGATCGAGTTTCGGATCGAGCGTGCCGGCCCGCTGCGCGCATGCGACGTCCTCGCTGATGCGGCGCATCGCGAGTTCGTCCGAACGCGACAGCACGCGATTCACTTTGCCGTCGATGGTTGAGGCCATATGCACTTCTATCGAGAGCTGGCGAAGCATCTTCAACTCCGGCCCGGTGTACGCCGCCGCAAGGTGAGGCAGCGCGGTCGCATCGCCGCCGCCGTCGCCGTCCTGAACGAACAGCGGAATCGCGTGCAGCGCACGCTTGACCACTTCGAACAGCAAATCCGCCTTGCTCTCGAAATGCTTGTAAACTGCGCCCGCCGTGATGCCGCTCGCTTTTGCGATCGTCCGGATCGAAGCACGCTCGAATCCCTGCTCCGCAAGCAACCGCCCCGCGCACGTAAGGATTCTCTCCCGGGTCGATTCCGTATCGGTTGCGTCCGCGCGACGAGCGCGCTTGATGGCCTCGACACGTCCGCCCGTGCGCCGTTTCTGTCCTCGGCGCGTATTCGATCCGGACCCTGGAGAAGTTGCCCCGTTACGTTCCATCCAGCGGTTCAAGGTTTCTCATTTCGGGTTTGACAAGTAAACAGCCGCTTGGTTACGCTCCCTGGGCTGGTAAACGACTGTTTACCGCATGCAGCCGGAGCGCTCAATCGGACACGAGCGGCCGAGACTCTTCGGAACCCGAAGGATAGGCGGAAATGGGGGTACACCACGTCGTCGTGATCGGTGCGGGAATCGGAGGAATGTGCGCGGCGCGCGTGCTGTCCGAACATTCCGAGCGCGTCACCCTGATAGAGCGCGACGAACTGTCCAACACCCCGATGCATCGCAAGGGCGTGCCCCAGAGCCGGCATCCCCACGGCCTGCTCGATCGCGGCCGGCGCGAACTCAACCAGTTCTTCCCCGGCTTAGACGACACCCTGCACGCACGCGGCGGGCTCGACATGGACGCGGGGCTGGAGCTCGCGACGCTTCAGCCCGACGGATGGGCCGAGCGGCGCCGCAGCGGCCATCAGATGCTGTTCGCGAGCCGTTTGCTGATCGAATCCGTAATCCGTGACCGTGTTCGCGCGATTCGAAACGTGGAATTCGTCGAAGGAACCGAAGTGACCCGCCTGACGGCCGCGACGGAGGATTCGCGGCGTGTCACGGGAGTCGAAACGCGGAACCTCGGCGATAACTCGGCCGACCGTATCGACGCAGATCTAGTCGTCGATTGCAGCGGCCGCAGCTCGCGCGCGCCGAAATGGCTCGAACAACTGGGTTTTCCGCCCGCCGAGCGCGAGGAGGTGGACGCCAACACCGGCTACAGCACCTGCTGGTACCAGGCGCCGCCCGCCGCTAAGCGTCCCGCCGGATGGTGGTGGAAAGGAATCTTTCTCAATCCCTCGTCGCGTCCCACGAAGCCCGGCGACTACTACTTTGCGCTGATGCTGCCGATCGAGGGCGACCGGTTTACGCTGACGCTCGCGTCGTGGGGCGGACGCCCGCTTCCCACCGATCACGAATCGTTCACGGCGCTGTGCTCCCAGCTGCGCTCACCGATCGTCGCCGACGCGGTTGCGATATCGAAACCCATTTCCGCGGTGTTCCATCGGCGCGGCATGCAGAACATCTGGAATCACTACGAACGGCGCACCGGCCCCTCAGATCGGAA
>JAKAVX010000593.1 GCA_021827465.1 Deltaproteobacteria bacterium
ATCTCTCGTCAGTCAAGCCGCACCTGTTCCATGTGACGCGGAATTACCGCGTGCCATCCAAGCTTTCGGACGATTTCGGCCTTCAAGGCTTCAGCGGCCGGAGGATCGCCATGAACAATATAGACGACCTCCGGCGGCTTCCCGGCGGTCGCGAGCCAGCTTATGATTTCCTGCTGATCGGCGTGTACCGAGAAGGCCGGCACGTCAACGACTTCCGCCCGCACCGCGACGTAGCGCCCGAGCATCTTGATCGACGGCTCGCCTTCGAGCAGCCTTCGTCCGCGTGTCCCCTCGCCCTGGTAGCCGACCAGGATAACGGTGTTGTTCTTGTCCGGCAGGCGGTTCGCCAGATGGTGCAACACGCGGCCCCCGGTCGCCATCCCGGAGGCCGAGATTATGATCATGGGACCCTTCATGAAGTTCAGCGCGATCGATTCATCGACCGTGCGCACTTCATTATAGGTCGCGGAATTGAAAACGTCACCGCTCAGGTCCGGGCGCACTTCGGGACTGCGGCGATCGATAGCGTCGCGATAGATATGCAGCGCCGCCAGCGCCATCGGGCTGTCCACGTAGGTCGGAAGGTCGGGAATCCTTCCCGCGTGCACCAACCGCCGCAGGTGGTGGATGATAACCTCTGTCCGGTCCACCGCAAACGACGGAATCACGATCACGCCGCCGCGATCGGCCGTGCGCTTGATCGCCTGCTCGAACATCTTGAGCGATTCCTCGTCGTTGTGCAGCCGATCACCGTAGGTCGATTCGACCACGATCGCGTCAACCGCGGGCACCGGCGCGGGCGGAAGCAGAATCGGATGCACCGGGCGGCCGAGATCGCCGCTGAACAGAATCCGGCGCTTTCGCGCGCCGTCTACCTCGACGAGCACGTTCGCAGCTCCGAGGATGTGTCCCGCGCGCCGGAACGTCACGTTTATTCCCGGAATCAGCTCGGCCGGGGTCTCGAAATTTCCCGGCTGCAGATGGTCGAGCGAACCTATCGCGTCGTTCTCCGTGTACAGCGGCAAGGCCGGGCGATGCTTCGAGTAGCCCCTGCGGTTGGCGTACTCGGCTTCTTCTTCCTGCAGATGCCCGCTGTCGGGCAGAACCACGCGGCACAGATCGGCGGTACCCTGCGTGACCACGATGCGCTTCGCAAAGCCCTCGCGGCATAGCGCGGGAACGTATCCGCTGTGGTCGAGATGCGCGTGCGTCAGGGCGACGGCTTCGATCGTCCTGGGCGCGACCGGAAACGGATCCCAGTTGCGCAACCGAAGTTCCTTGAGCCCCTGGAATAGCCCGCAATCAATCAGCGCGACACCGTCGGTGGTCGTCAGCGCGAACCTGCTCCCGGTTACGGTTCCGGCCGCACCGAGAAACCGGAGCATCGGCGCGAATCCCTTGACGTTCCTGCTCATCGAACTCACCTGAGCGCCTCGGCAAATAGCGAAGCGGTTTTGATCGCATTAGTGGGATGCGAAATCGTGTCGCACGAAACGATTCGCCGCGCACCCGCGCGCCGAACCATCGCGAGCGCACCAGGCGCAAAGACCGCGTGAACGACGACCGCGTCAACGTTGACGATACGATGGCGCCGCAATTCGCGCACCGCTTCAGCCAGCGTCACGCCGGAGCTTGCAATATCGTCAACGATAACCGCGCGCTTCGCCGCGAGCATCCGCGGAAAATTGACATTCACGCGCCGGTCGCCGTAGCGCGTCTTCTCGCCGACGATCCATTCGGCTCCCGCCGCGCGCGCGATTGCCTCGACGAATCGCCACGACTCGGCGTCCGGCCCAACCACGACGCATCCCTTTGCCGCCCGTTTCACCCATCGCGCAACGGCAGGCGCGACCGCAACCGTCGAAGCCTCGCACGGAATCACCTCGGCGAGATTTTTCACGCGATGCAGATGCGGTTCCATCGTAAGCACCGCGTCGAACGCTTCGCCGAGAAGTTTGCCTATCACTTGCTGCGAAACGGGCTCGCCCGGATGGAACACCTTGTCCTGGCGCATGTAGGCGAGGTATGGGGCGACCAGGCTCACGCGCGAAGCGCCAGCGCGCCTGAGAGCGTCGGCTGCGAGCAGCGTATCGACAATTTTGGAATTGGGATCACTGAGTGTACGAACCAGCACCGCATGCTTTCCCGCCTCCGGCGCGACGCGCACCAGGCTCTCGCCGTCGGGAAAGCGATGAAGCTTTACGGGCGCGAAAGGAACTCCAAGCGTGCGTGCGATTTGTCTTGCATATGCGGCACCGTCGGCGAACGCGTGAATCCTGAGCTCTCCAACCCTCGAACCGTTGCGCATACCCGCCTTTGCCTCATCTGTCATCCGCGTCGCGAGCCTCTTCGCGCATCAATTAGCATGAGCAAAATGGAGACCGCACTTATTTTGCGCAATTCCGCTCCAGAGCGCGCAAATCACGGGCCCTTGTACCCCTTGGCGCCATCACCGTGCAAAACGACCCGGACTTCTTTGCGCAAACGCGTCAGGCTTGTCGCTTCGGCGCGCGCTGTAGTAACCCTGCTCTCGAGGGCGATCCCATGGCGAATGAAATCAAACCCCGTACCGTGCGCGCGTCCAATCTTAACTTTCACGTGCTCGAGATGGGCTCGGGTCCTCTGGTTCTATGCCTGCACGGCTTTCCCGATACCGCATGGTCGTTCCGCTACCAGATGCCCGCGCTTGCCGCCGCCGGCTTCCACGCCGTCGCGCCCTTCATGAGAGGCTACGCGCCGACAGAACCAGCGCCCGATGGACGCTACGGCGCGGCGGCGCTCTCCGAAGACGCGCTCAATCTGATCGAGGCGCTCGGTCACCGCGAGGCGATCCTGTTCGGGCACGACTGGGGCGCGGTAGCGGCTTACGGTGCGGCGGGCGCCGGCGCGAAGAAGATAAGCAAGCTCGTCACCGCGGCGGTTCCGTACGGCGCCGCATTCTTCGAGGCGCTGGTCACCAATTACGCGCAACAGAAACGCTCGTGGTACATGTACTTCTTCCAGAG
>JAKAVX010000594.1 GCA_021827465.1 Deltaproteobacteria bacterium
GATTTTCCGCCGCCGTGCGGAAGACCTGCGGCCGCGTTCTTCATCGTCATCGCGCGGGCGAGACGAAAGCACTCTTCCAAGGTGACGTCCGGCTCCATCCGGCATCCGCCGATTGCGGGACCAGCCGCGACGTTGTCGACCACGACGATCGCGCGGACAGCGAGCTTCGGCTCGTGGATCGCGATCACTTTTGCGGGTCCGATATCGTCGGCGAATTTGAACAGTTCGTTCATCCGAGTCTCCTTGTCCCCCAGGTCGAGGCGTGGTTCTGTGGACCGCTTGCCGCTTCGCGAATATCAAGGCGGCGAATCATCGATGACGATCCGCGTTGGGTTACGACGCTGCAGGTGCGTGCGTCGAAGTCCGGCCGGTCGTAGCCGACGCGCGCGATTACCTGTCTGGCGACGTTCGGAAAGTCAACGCTGGCGCGCGAAGCGAAGCGCGCCGCGATAAAAACGATCCCGGTCGAGACCGCGCATTCGGTGATTATCTCGGAAAACGGGTCCCGCTGAAGGAAACGATCGACGATCGCGTCGCCGATCTGATCGCACAGTTTGTCGGGATGGCCCTCGGTGACCGGCTCGGAAACAAATATGAAATCTCTCAGCATGGGCCTTCTCCTCAAGGAGCAGGCGGCGTTGCCGTCAATCCCGGCCTCATGTCGCCGGCGTTCCGCGCTCTCCATTTCTTGATGGCTTCATTGACAAAGAGCGGCAATATCGCCGAGACGCCGATCACAAGCCCGTCAAAGGCGCCTATCGGCGCGACCCCGAGCAGGCTTCGCAGTCCGGGGACGACAAACGTAAGACCCTGTGCGGCGATCGATCCCGCGAGTGCGGCGAGCAGGTGGGGGTTGGGCGGAAGCGGAGCCGGGTCAAAGATGGTGTGCGTCTCGGACCGGCAGCTTATCGCGTGGAGCAATTGCGCTCCGGTCAGGCCGGTGAAGGCAAGCGTGGCCGCGCGAGCCCCCGCTCCGTAGCGCGCGACTCCGTAACCGTAGGCCGCGAGCGCGCCGGCGGAAATCACGCTCGATTCGCCGGCTATCGCCGGAAAATCGGAAGCCTTGACGATCGGTTCGCCCTCGCTGCGCGGCGGGTCGCTCATCACGTCGGCCTCGGGCTGTTCCATCGCAAGCGCGAGTCCCGGAAAGACGTCGGTCACCAGGTTGATCCACAGAAGCTGCATCGCGCTGAGCGGCTGCCCCATCCCGGCCCCGAGCGCGACGAGCATCACGGTTATCTCGCTCAGGTTCGTTGAGAGCAGGAAGTGAACCGATTTCCTGATGTTGCGATAGATCGTGCGCCCCTGACGCACCGCGACCAGCATCGTCTCCAGGTTGTCGTCCTGGAGCACTACGTCGGCGACCTCGCGCGCAACGTCGGTTCCCGCCGTGCCCATCGCGATTCCTACGTCGGCGGCCTTCAGCGCCGGGCCGTCGTTGATACCGTCGCCGGTCATCGCGACGACCTTGCCGACGCTTTGGAACGCGCGCACGACCTGAAGCTTGTTCGCGGGATTGACCCGCGCGAAAACCTGCACTTTGCCGGACAGCGCGCTGGCGACCGCCGGATCGATTTTCGCAAGCTCAGTCGAATCAAGAATCTCCAGCGGACCGTTGCGGCTGATACCGAGTTCCTTGCCGATCGCGTAGGCGGTCGCGCTCTGATCGCCGGTAATCATCACGGTATCGATCCCTGCCGTGTGAAAAGCCCTGATGACGCCCTTCACGCCCTCGCGCACCGGATCGGTCATAGCGACAAGTCCGAGCCAGGTCAGTCCCGCGTCGATCTCACCCGTGATTTCCGCTCCGTCGAGTTCCCGGCAGGCGCATCCGAGCACCCGCAGGGCGCGTCCGGCCATGCGCGCGTTTTCGGTTTCGATCGCGAGCCGGTCATCGTCAGTGAGCGCGACGGTTTCGCCGTTCCTGATCTGCCATCGGCACATCGCGAGCACTTCGGCCGGACTGCCCTTGACGAAGGCGGTCAGAGGGTTTTCCGTCGCGCCGCCGTGGATCGTGCACATGAAGTTGCGATCCTCGGAGCGCCGGATGACGCGCATGGTCGGGAACCGCCGCCTCATTGCGAGCACGTCAGCTCCCGCGCCGATCGCCGTCTGAACGAGAGCGTTCTCGGTCGGCGAGCCCTTGAGCCGGTACTGGCCGGCCTCGTCCGCAATCTCGGTGTCGCTGCATAGCACGCACGCGCGCAGCAGGTCCGCGGTCTCCTTTAGTGCGGAGGGATCGGCCGCATTTCCGTCCTCGAAGAACCGTCCGTCGGCGATCCGGAAACTTCGCATCCCGGCGTGCGCGCCGACCACCGCCATCCGGTTCAACGTGAGCGTTCCGGTCTTGTCGAGACAGATGGTTTGGATACAGCCGAGGGTCTCCACCGCGTCGAGACGGCGGATGACCACCCGATGGCGGCGCATGTTCATCACGCCGAGCGCGAGCGTGGTGGTTGCAACCGTCGGAAGGCCTTCGGGCACCGCGGCGACCGCCAGCGAAATCGAGCTTTTCAGCATCTCGAGCAGCCCGAACCCGCGCATTACGCCGATTCCGAAGACCAGAGCACACACCGCGGAGGAAATTCCGACCAGTTGGCGTCCCATCCGGTCAAGCTCGCGCTCCATCGGAGTTGCGGGCGCTTCGGCCTCGGCCGCGAGCGTCTGTATCACTCCAAGTTCGGTTGCCCGCCCGGTTGCGACCACGACCGCGAGTCCCTGGCCGCCGATGACGAGCGTTCCCCGATACACCATGTTGACGCGATCGGCGAGCGGAACGTCTGCGGCGCCGAGCCGCCCAGCGATCTTGCTGACTGGCATGCTTTCGCCGGTGAGTGCGGATTCATCGACGGTCAGGCGCCGCACCTGGAGCAGGCGCGCGTCGGCGCATACGTAACTGCCGGGCGTTAGCACGACGATATCGCCCGGGACTACGCGCTCGGCCGGCACTTCGGTGATGCTGCCGGCGCGGACGACCGACGCGGTCGGGTGAATGAGG
>JAKAVX010000595.1 GCA_021827465.1 Deltaproteobacteria bacterium
ATGAACCATCGCCGCCCGCGCCGCGCCAAGTCCGACGCGGCCGAGCGCCCGATCGGCGTCTTCGATTCCGGAATCGGCGGCCTCACCGTGCTCAAGGCGCTGGTCGAGGAACTCCCGTCGGAACAGTTCATCTATCTCGGCGACACCGCGCGCCTGCCCTACGGAACCAAGTCCGTGGAAGTGATAGTCCGCTACTCGCGCGAAAACACCGAATTCCTGCTCGCCAAGGGAATCAAGATGCTGGTGGTCGCGTGCAACACGTCGAGCGCCGTCGCGCTCGACCGGATCGCGAGCGAGACGATCGTCCCGGTGATCGGCGTGATCGATCCCGGCGCGCGCGCCGCCGCCAAGGCCACCCGCTCGGGCAAAATCGGCGTAATCGGAACCGAGGCGACGATCGCTTCGGGTGCCTACACGCGCGCGATTCAGAAATACCGCCCAAAGGCCGAAATCTATACGCGAGCCTGCCCGCTTTTGGTCCCGATGGTCGAGGAGGGATTTCTCGACAACGAGATCGCCGAGAAAACCGTCGCGCATTATCTGGAGAGCCTCAAGGCAAGCGGAATCGACACGCTGCTGCTCGGATGCACGCACTATCCGCTGCTTCGCGATCTGTTCCGCAAGGTGATGGGCCCGCAGGTGCGGATCGTCGATTCCGCAGCCGCAACCGCAGAGGCGGTAGACGAGCAACTCGCGGCGCTCGGACTTGCGCGCGAACGCGCACGCGGCGCTCAGAGCTTCTTCGTCACCGAACGGCCCGACAGGTTCGTCCGCGTGGGCAGGAGATTCTTCGGCCCCGAAGTCGAGTCCGCCGTCGGCATCGAACGCTGACGCCCCCGTTGATAATCCGACGCTTTGCCCGGACCTCTGAATTTTTTGCCCCTTCCCTGAGGCAGGCCGCTTGGTAAGTCGCCGCTCCGATTCTTCTCACCTCTCCTTGTCCGAGGAGCGGTCGGCGCGATCGCAGGGTGAGGTTTTGTTCAATCTCCTTGGGCGAGAGGCGTTTTCGTCAGGCATCACCGGCCGCTACCATGACGGCGTCTCCACTTCCTCGTCACCGCCTCGACCTCTTCCTCGCTCGCGAAATCCACTGCCTCCGCCTCTTTAAGCGCGGCCTTGATCTCGCCGATTTGCCATTCATTCAGGTCCACGTATGGGCCGAGGGGTTCGGCAGCCATGTACGATTTGCTCCGGCCTTCTACGGCTTCTCGGGCGAGGAAGAGGATCGGCTGCCATCGCGGCGTTTTGCGCCGAACAGCAGGTTAAGGAATTCCGTCACCTGGCATCGCGGACACATCACCATCGGATGCGCGTCGCCGCCCCTTTCCCGGATGTCGTCGAAGTAGCAACTGCACGCCATCCTGAGTCCGCACCAGTCGCATTTGACGGCGTGAAGCCTGCCGATATTCCGCGCGATCCGCTTTCTCTGCGCTGCCCGGCTCTCTGCTTTCATCGCCATATCGGTATCACCCGCGGCTGCCAGCCGCTGTCAACGCTTCGTCGCCCTGTTCGCGGAGGAAAAACGGAACCGCCGCGCCGCCGCCTCGTTCGGCTGAGGCGCTTGCGCGCGGCCGTCGGTCCCGCGGAAAAGGACGGGCAAAGATTCGTCCCGAGGGGGGAATTGACTCCGCCTACAACATCAGACGGATCCGGTCGGTCATCCGTTTCACGAAGCCGCCCTCGGCGACTGGAGCGCCGGTCGTCACCGGCGCCGAGGCGATCGATTTCCCGGCAAGCATCACGTTCACCTCACCGACCCGCGCGCCGCGGGCGACCGGCGCGACGAGATATTTGGCGCCCGCGACGTATGCGGCCGTAACGGCGCCTTCCTTGCCGCGCACCACCGTAACGTAGGGAACATCGGCAGGCGCGATCGCAACCTGGTCGGCTGCGCCGCCGTAAACCCGAATCGACGCGGGAACGATCTTCTGTAGGTCGGGATGGACGCTGGAGAAGGTCCGGAACCCCCAGTCGACGAGCTTCTCCGACTGTTCCCATCGCTGCGCCTCGCTCGTCGTTCCGAGCACGCACGAGATAAGCTCCATCCCGTGCGAATCGGCCGACGCCACCAAGTGATAGCCCGCGGAGTCGACGTGTCCGGTCTTGATCCCGTTCACGCGCGCGTCATGGAAAAGCAGCGTGTTGAAGTTGGGCTGGCGGATCTTGTCGAACGTAAAGTACTTGCTCGATGTATAGGTAACCGCGTTGGGAAAGCGCTCGATAAGCTCGCGCCCGAGCTTCGCCATATCGGCCGCGGTCGTGTACTGGCCGTCGGCGGGCAGCCCGTCGGGATTCATGAAGTGCGTCTCGGTAAGCCCGAGCCGCTTCGCCTCGGCGTTCATCTGGATTACGAAAGCGTCGGTGCTGCCCGCAAGATACTGCGCGAGAGCGACCGCGGCGTCATTGCCCGAGGAAACCACCAGTCCATAGAGCAGGTCGTGGACCGGCACCTGCTGTCCCACCCGCAGGAACATCCGCGACACCTGGTTGTTCATCGAAAGCCGCCACGCCTTCTCGCTGATCGTGACCTGGGTGTCGAGCGTTATCCGTTTCTGCTCAAGCGCCTTCAGCGTCAGGTAGAAGGTCATCATCTTGGCCAGGCTCGCGGGCTGCATCTTCTCGTGCTCGTTGAAGGCGTAGAGCACGGCGCCGCTACGGCCGTCGAGGAGCACCGCCGAGCGTGCGTCGAGCCCGAACGGCGCGGGCAGGTTGTCGAAGACACGGATTTGCGACAGCGGCACCGGCTCGACCGGCGGCGCCTTCGCCGGCCGGCGCGAAGCACGCTGGTGGCGCGCTCTGGCCGACGCGAGATTCGGACCGGCAATCAGTCCGATCAGGAGTAAAATCGAAGGAAGGAAAAGCCTGCAACCAATCGACTGCCTCATCCTTGACCGCCAACCCCTTATGAAATCAGCCTACGGTCCGACGGTCGCGGCGGCAAGCGCGAGGCTCATGATTGCGCTATTGGCGGAGAATTTTCGTTGTATATTCCCCGT
>JAKAVX010000596.1 GCA_021827465.1 Deltaproteobacteria bacterium
CAGCAAATCGAGATGGGGACGCAGATGGCGGATCTGCGCCTCGCTGCCCACCGTCCCGGCGCGCATCAGCAGCGTGACGATATTGGGCGATCCGCGACGCGCCGGACGCAGCATGTTAATCAAGCTTAATTCCTCGAGACCCTCGGTGCCCGCGGTCACCGTGTGGTCACGCATCACATCCACCGCGATAACCGGCCCGCGCCGCATCTCAAGCATCAGATCGATCGGCATGTTGTTGAGCACACCGCCGTCCACAAGGATGTGGTTGTCCTCAATCATCGGGGTCAGCACGCCCGGAATCGCGACGCTTGCGCGCAGCGCCTTCCAAATCGGGCCGGTGCGATGCACGCGGACGGAACCAGTGGTCAAGTCCGACGAGGTGCAGATAAAGGTGCGCCAGCACTCCTCGACGCTGAGATCGCCGAAATGCTCGCGCAGCCGCCGCGAAACCTTGCGCCCGCGCGCAAGTGCGACAATCGGGATCGTGTAATCGCTGAGCGGATTGGTTTCAACGAAGGCTGGCACCAGATGCGAAAGGGCCTCGTCGTGGCCCCATTCGAGTGCCGCGGTGGCCGCAACAATCGCGCCCATGCTCGCGCCCGCGTAGATGTCGATCGGGATCCCGGCCTCTTTGAGCGCCTTGAGGACCCCGAGATGTGCGAACCCTCGCGCCCCGCCCCCCGACAGCACGATTCCAGCCGCGCGCCCCGCGATTAATCGCGCCAGCCGCGCCACGTCCGAATGATTGCCTTCGCGCATCTGCGCGTGTTCCGCACCCGGAAAGCGCCGCAGAATTTCCGCGCTATGCGCGGCGCGGCGCGCGTTGGCCGGATGCAAAATCGCCACTTCGATTCCGCCATGGCGCCGTGCCTTCAGCAGCGCCTCGACTCCAGCACTCGAGTCAGCGTCGGATTGCGCGGCGGCTCGAATTATCGTCAGAATCCGGTCGGCCTGGCGCAAGCATCGCCCGGTCCAGTCGGTAACCGAGCTTTCGGCTACGTAGAGAACAAAGTCATTGGCTTCTTCAAGCTGCGCGAACCATTCGATCCCGCGCGCCGAATCCTCCGGCCCGGCGATCGCGGTCTTTCGGCCCAATGCGTCGAGTGCGCGGGCCAGTTCGCGCGCGAACCCGGGAGCGTCGAGATCGGTGCCCAACGGCTGAATTGCGATCGTGCGCGGTGCGTCCTCGCTCGCCGGACGGCGCGAGGTGTTGCGCAGGCGGCGGACCAGCAGGCTGTTCATAAAGCGCATCGCGCTCGGGCTTGCGTCGATCAACTGGTCGAATGGACCGCGCGAAATCCGCAATAGCTCCGTATCGCGCAGCGCCTCGACGCGCGCCGAGCGCGGCTCGTTCGAGAGCAGCGCCATCTCACCGACGGTCTCTCCGGCGGCAATCTGCGCAATAACGTGGGTGCCACCCTCGAGGGTTTTTCCGATCACGCCGAGCCGCCCGGAGAGCACGATGAACATCGAATCGCCGGCGTCGCCCTCATCGAAGAGGGCCGCTCCGGCGGGCAGGCTCAGCCACTCGAGCTGTTCGCAAATCAAGTCGCGGGTATCGGCGGAAAGGCCGGCGAAAATTTCGAGCCGGGCGGCCTTCTCCGCCACCATCCGGTTCAGGTCATCCATCGCAGTCGCCATCGCTACTGCAGCCGTAATTCGGGCGAAGCGCTAACCGATCACGATCCCGCGGCTCGGATCGCTGCGCTTCATCAGGAACACCAGCGGCACCATCGCCGCGCACAGTAACGCCATCGCCATGTACGCGTCCAGATAGCCAAGCGTGGCGGCCTGCAACTGCATCCCCTGATACACACCCGCAACCGCCTTGTGGGCAGCTTCCGAGGTGCTGAAACCGGCATGAGATAGCGCTTGGGTCATCCGTGCCGTCAGGACGCGAACTCCCTTGTCGTACGGATTCAGATGCATCGCGAGGTCATGGCTATGAATCTGCGAGCGCCGCGTGACGATCGTCGATACGATCGCGATCCCTACACTTCCACCGATATTGCGCGCCAGGTTGATCATGCTGGAAACGTCATCGTTCTGGCCCTCCGGAATGTCAACGTACGCCAGCGTGTTAATCGGCACGAACAGGAACGCGAGCGCGCCCGCCTGATAAATCCGCAGCATCACGACCGCGTTGAAACTCACCTGCAAGTCGAGCGTGGTCATGTGATATAGGGCCACCGCCGATGCCGCGAAGCCCGCCGCGATAAGCCATCGCGCGTCGAAGCGCGAAACCCCTTCGCCCGCGATCGGCATCAATGCCACCATCGCTAGTCCACCCGGCGACAGCACCATCCCGGCATCGGTCGCGCTGTATCCCATCAGCACCTGAAGGAACTGGGGCAGGATCACGACGCTGCCGTATAACACAAAGCCCAGCACGAACATCAAAAGATTGGCGACCGCATAGGTGCGGTTGCGGAACAGGCGCAGGTTGACAATCGGATCCCGCCGCGTCAGTTCCCACACGATCACACCGACGAGCGACGCCAGCGAGATCACCGCGAGCGTGCTGATGTAATGCGAAGCGAACCAATTGTCCTCCTGTCCCCGATCGAGCAGCACCTGAAGCGGACCAAGACACAGCCCGAGCAGCAGTAATCCGCCGAAGTCCACGTTCCACCCCGAGCGCCGCGCCCGCTTTTGCTGCTTAACCAGATAAGGCGGGTCCTCAATCATGTGCGCAGTAAGAAACAGCGAGAGAATTCCCGCCGGCACGTTGATGAAGAAAATCCATCGCCAGTCGAGACGGTCGGTGACGAATCCGCCCAGTGCCGGGCCAACCGCCGGTGCCAGAATCACCGCCATCCCGTAGATCGCGAACGCAATCCCGCGCTCGGAGGGGATGAAAGTATCGGCCAGTATTCCCTGCTCGCTCGGACCGAGTCCGCCGCCGCCCGCTCCCTGCAGGACGCGAAAAAAAATCAGCCACGCAAGGCTCGGCGCGAACCCGCACAACACGGAGCTGAGCGTGAACAGCCCG
>JAKAVX010000597.1 GCA_021827465.1 Deltaproteobacteria bacterium
TGGGGCGGGCCGGAGCCTGTTCTGAGCGAAGCCGAAGAATGCCCGCCCGTGCTCAGCGCGGGCAGGGCCGCCCGCGCCACCGAGGCCCGCGGACCGGGCAACGTCCAGCGCGCCAAAAACCCGCAAGCCGGTCCTCTGCCTTTGGAGTATGCCGCAGGCATAGGGCGCGGACTTCCGAGTCTTCATCGATGAAGTTATTTTCGCTTCAGAGTTAAGTAGCCGATCTCGATGGCGGCCGTAATCGTACTCTTGACAAGAGCTAAAGCTTCCATTTCTGCTTCTCTCTGTTCAGGCGGCTACGGCTGAATCACCTCAAATTGGGCATGTGTATTCCAGGTATATTCCCGACTAAGCCGAACAGTTGTAAGAGCCAGACGACCACAACTATGAAGACCACGACGTTAAGCAGGCTTTTGATACTGGCGGCCATCGGAATATAGGTGTTGACGAGTCACATTAACAGCCCGATCATCACCAAAACAACGACGATGTTAACTAAAGGCATGTGAACACTCCTTGATAGTGCGCTCGACCCCTCTTGAGTGTGGACTGGTCCGCCGTTGGGCTCAAGGCAATTATACAACTAACGGGAACATTATGTTCTCCGGAGAACACCTATAAACCGAAGGCGGCGAGATTCCGATTTTGTCGAGCGTGCAAGGCTTGTAGGCGATGAGGGAAACGTCCGCAGGGTCCCGATGGCCGGGAGGGCAGACGAGCGAATTAGTTGATGGCACTTGCTCGGGGCTGCGCAGTGCTGCAAGCTCAGGCGAACAGTGCGATAGCCGCTACTCACGGTATACGTTTCATGGCGACTGTCAGTTTCTTGGAACGCTTGGATCTCATCCATCGTGAAGGAGATCGCCGCACGGATTCAGGGGATCAATCTGATATATCGCGGCGCGATGTGGAAGACCCGCGGCGGTCGCGAGCCACGGATACTGACTTGACGAAGAGCGAGCGCACGAGCCACGTGACCGCGCGCTCGGACGGCGTATCGTGACCGAGCTTTTTCACGATCGCGCGCATTTGCTTGCCGGATCCTCCCGACCGAATCAGGATGAGCGGCACGTGACCATCCTGCTCTTCCGCGCTGCCGTGCATCGAGTAGTGCGGCACCGCGCAGAAGTAGTAACGATCCGCAATTGGCACCGTCATCCCGGTCTTGGCGAGCAGCAGAATATCGCCCGCGCGATTTCCGTAGGGCCCCGCGCTCAGCCATCGCATCCGCTCATCGAGATCGATTAGATCGGGCCGCGAGTGCTCCATCAGGTACTGATAAATCGGCACCAGCTTCCCTCTGTGGTAAATCTTATACTCGTGGGCGCTATCGCCGTTGGCTACCGGCTGGCGCGTGAAGATTAGGTCGATCGTTCCCTTGAGCGCGGGCATCCCGGCGCCGGTCCGGTTTGCCGCGTCGAGCGCGTGCGCGACCGGCATCACGTCCTTATCGAAGCGCGGAGGCTGCGCCCAGGCGCACTTGTGGCCGCGCCGGGAGCAGGTCGAGCGATCGGCGAGGTAGATATAGGCCATGAAACCCTGGTAGGCGATCACGGCCTGGAAGTCGTCGTCGTCAGTGGTGACATCGACCGTGGGCTTGCGCACGCGGATTCCGAGCTGGCGCAGCAGCTCGAACGGCGTGCCCGCGCCGGTCCCGATCGAGTGAACGCGGTCGTCCATCACGGGTATATGGCCGTGGTCCGCGATGAACATCACGTAGGTTCCGCCGAGCACGTGTTTTTTGTGGTAGAAATCGAGCACCTTGCCCACCAATGGGTCGGTGACCCGTTCCAGATAGGCAACCTGGGACGGGAGGGGATCCTTGGTTCCGTGCGTGTAGATATCGATTCCGGGGAAATAGACGACCTGCAGATTCGCGATCCCATGCTGGTTGAGCGCGTCGATCAACTTGGGTACCGAGTCGCTGTCGAGATCGGCACTGAGCGATTTTTCCGCCGAGTCGCCCTCCGCCTCGCCCGCGATTAGCCGCGCCAACATCCCCACCAGCGAGCTTGGCGCGACCGTCGTATAAAGATTGGCGCCCTTGTACACCGAGAGCAGCGAAACGTTCGAGCGTCCGCCGATCTGCTGATAGAGGGTCGGAACCGCGAGCGCGCGTCCGACCAGATCATCGTCAACGACTTTGGTAATATCAGTCGTGTCCTCGACCGACACCGGCACCGGCGCGTAGAATTCCATCGTCTCGCGCACGAACCATTCGTCGCCGGTGACGCCGTTCCAGGCGGGCGCTTGTCCGGTGAAAATCGCGGACCAATCAGCGATGGTGCTCGAGGGCAACACGCTCAGCGCATCGGGTGCCGAGTAGCCGTGCGCAAAGAGTCCGTTGCCTTCGTCTTTACCAAGCAGGCCCGCCATGTTGGGCGCCTTGCCCGAGCGAATCGCTTCCATCAACTGGTCATAGCCTGCGCCGTCGAGAGCAAAAATGATGACGCGCGGAGCGGCAAGCGGCATCGATGCGGTAGGCTTGAGCTTCTGCTCTCCACCGCTAGTTAACGTCCGCTCGACGAGGCCGCACGCCGCGGCCCCCGCGAGCATCGCCGCAGCGAGCACGATCGCCCTTAGCGATCCATTGCGGGCGCACGCGCGGCGGAGCGAAGCACGCTCAGGTGAGTTGCGGAAGATCAAGCCTTCTCCATGCACACCGCGCCAGCGGCGGCTCGGGACCAACCCGCGCACCGCCTTCCACTGTTCTTCCGTCAGCTTCAATACGCTCCCACCTCCCCCATCGCCTTCCGCGCTCCATCGCTCAAACTAGCTCAAAACCTCCAGCGAAACTATTTATCCCGGAGTTCCATTTTCCAAGTGGACTACCAACTTGCTAAAATGCGTAAAAAGCCGTGATGGACGCGGGTGTGGTTGCGTTGGGGGCGGCGCGGAGGTGGCACGGCGGTGGGTGAAGCGCAAGAGGGTCCCTTTGAGCTCTCCTTCAACAACTCCTTGCGGGTTGACTTCCAAGGCGCACGGGTGACT
>JAKAVX010000598.1:0-1471 GCA_021827465.1 Deltaproteobacteria bacterium
CGCAAGCTGATGGCGGGAGGCGAGGGGCGCTACCGCGAAGGCAATTGCGAGCGTGATGTGCGCCTGCTCCATCCAGCGATGGGGTTCATCAACGTAAAAGATCACATCCCCATCTACGTTGGCGCTAACATGCCAGGCGCGCTTCGCGTGGCGGGCGAGGTGGGTGACGGCTGGATCACGGTGGGCTCGGACCCCGGGATGATTCGCAATGGCGTGGCGACATTTCGCAAGGCGGCCCTGGCGCGCGGGCGCAAGCTGGACGCCGTACCGACCGCGATCGTAACAGCGGGCTGCGTGCTGCGGCCCGGCGAAGACATCATGTCGCCGCGGGTGTTCAAGCGTCTGGGCTCCTGGGGTGCGCTCTGCCTGCATACGATATGGGACCCCTCTCCCGAACGGACGCCCGTGGGGACCTTTGCGCCGCCCCAGTTCCGTGCGCTCGCCCAGCGCTACTTTGAAGAATACATCATGAAGATGGCGATACCTTGGGGAAAGCGTTATCAGCAGATCCACCTGGGCCATCTGATCTTCACCAAGCCGGGCGAGGAACGCTTCATCACGCGCGAGTTGCTGGAGGCAACCACCATCACCGGCCCGGCCTCTGCGGTGATCGAGCGAATCAAGGAACTGGAGGAGGCTGGCGTTACCTGCGTAGGGTTACGCTTGACCGGAACCGACGGTCGCGACCTGATTCGCGAATTCGGCAACGAAGTCATCGCGCGCTACTAGCACGAGCGCACACTGCTCGGGCGCGTCGGGCAAAACCTCGCTGGGGCGGTTGCCATCCGGCGGCGCGGCTCGAACACCGCCGCACATCAAGTCTCGAGCGCGGCGGCGCGGGCGCCGCTGCGCAAATTAGTCGAATAGCATCGCCGTTAATATCGCCGTTGAATGATTAAGCAAGCAACGGATTCGCCAAAGGAGATTGGCTTATGAAATTTACGTGGTTTCACCTGATGCCCTACCGCAACCTCCCTGACGATTTCAAGCAGAAGTACCACAGTGTGTGGGTTGATATTCCGCGCAATCTCTACGACCCCAAGGTCGGCCATCGGCTCTACAACGACTACCTCGACCAGCTCGAGTTCGCCGACCAGATGGGCTTCGACGGGCTGGGCGTGAATGAACATCATCAGAACGCCTACGGTCTGATGCCGTCGCCGAACCTCATGGCGGCGGCGATGACGCGACGCACACGCAACGCCAATCTGGTCGTGCTCGGCAACTCGATCGCGCTCTACAATCCGCCCATTCGCGTGGCCGAGGAATTCGCGATGCTCGACGTGATAAGCGGTGGCCGGCTGGTCGCCGGGTTCCCGGTCGGCACGTCGATGGACGTCAATTTCTGCTACGGAGAGATCCCGGCCACGATCCGCGAAAAGTATTTAGAGGCGCACGACCTGATCGTGCGTGCATGGAAGGAGCGTGATCCGTTCTCGTTCAACGGCAAGTACACCAAGCTGCGTTACGT
>JAKAVX010000598.1:1481-2982 GCA_021827465.1 Deltaproteobacteria bacterium
GGCCCAAGCCGCTCCAAGAGCCGCATCCGCCCGTCTGGATTCCTGGCGGTGGCTCGGTCGAGACGTGGGACTTCGTGGCCGATCACGACTATCAGTATTCATTCCTCTCATACTTCGGCTACAAGGCCGGCAAGAAGGTCGCCGATGGCTATTGGAATGTGATGTCGAAGAAGGGCAAGGAACTCAATCCCTACAGCCTTGGTTTTGCCCAGGTGGTGGCGGTGGCCGAGACCGACGAGCAGGCCGAGCGCGATTACGCCCCGCACATGGACTATTTTTATAACCGCTGCCTGCACGTTTATTCCGGCTTCGCCGACGCCCCCGGCTATCGCACTCCGAGCACAATCAAGGCAGGTCTAACCGGCCAGGTGGGCAAGCAGGCCTCGCTCATCCGCGAGGGTCTCACGTGGAAGGACTTTATCAAAGGCGGTTACGTAATCGCTGGCTCGCCAGCCACCGTGCGTGATCACTTGCGTGAGGCGCTCAAAAGCCTTAACTGCGGCCACCTGATGATCCTGCAGCAAATCGGATCGATGCCGCCCGAACTAACACGCAAGAACACCGAGTTGTTTGCGCGCGAAGTTATGCCGCATCTGCGCGATCTGTGGACCGGCTGTGAGGATAAATGGTCGCCCAAGCGCCTGCCGGTCAATGAGATCGCGATGCCGGCGCCGATTTCGTTCGAGCCTTCCCAGGACCAACGGCAAGCCCGATAGGCCGGGTTCGCCCGAGATCAGGAGTTCAGTGAAGAAATGAAAACATCTCACAAACTGTGCGACGGAAAGTTTTCGATCGAGATGGAAGTCACGGGCGGCGGTGAGCCGCTGCTGTTCCTGCATGGCGCGGGCGGGCTCACCGGCGCCGACCCGTTTCTCGAAGACCTCGGCCGCAGCTTCAAGGTCTACGCGCCGCACCTGCCGGGCTACGGCGAGTCGACCGGCGGCGAGCACATAGACGACGTGATCGACGCGGCGCTTTTTTACCACGAGCTGATGGACGAGTTGAAAATCCCCAGCGCCAACATCGTCGGCCACTCGATGGGTGGAATGCTGGCGGCCGAAGCCGTGGCGCTAGACACGCGGCGGGCGAAGAAGCTGGTGCTGGTGGCGCCTGCCGGGTTCTGGATGGAGGACCATCCGATCCCCGATATCTTTGCCACCGACCTGGACGACCTGCCAGCGATGCTGTTTCACGATCCCAAGTCGCCGCTGGCGCAGATGATGATGGCAATCCCGTGGAGCGACCCGGAGCTGCTGATGGCGATGTATGTCGAACGCACGCGGCGCTTCTCGATGGCGAGCAAGTTCCTGTGGCCGATTCCGGACCGTGGGTTGAAAAAGCGCTCGTATCGGATCGCCGCGCCAACTCTGCTGGTGTGGGGCGAGTCGGACAAGGTGATTCCACCGATCTACGCGCACGAATTCGAAAAGCACATCCGCAACACCCGGGTGCAAACGATTAAAGAAGCTGGGCACATGGTGATGTACGAGCAGCCGGCCCA
>JAKAVX010000599.1 GCA_021827465.1 Deltaproteobacteria bacterium
GCAAACCCGCTCTCGCGCCGGTCCTTCTTGCGGCGAGCCAATTTCGATCAGCAAATAGCCGCCCGGCTTGAGGCGCGGCGGCGCCTCGGCGATCAAGCGATCGAAGACGGCGAAGCCGTCCGCGCCTTCGTGCAGGCGTTTCGGGTGCGCGGGCCCGGCGCCGGCCCGCTTGAGACGATGCCGGGTGCCGCGATGGTTGCCGAAGCGATCGCCCGGGTGCGCGGCGGCGAGGCCGAGGACGACGCGCTGAACGCGCTCACGCTAAGCGCGGGACTCGGCTGGCGCGAGGTCGCGCTGATGCGCGCGTATCTTACCGCGGCGTTCCAGATGCGGCTGGCGCCCGCGCGGCCCGGCGCGAGGCGCGTTTATTTGCAGCATCCGGAGCTTGCGCGCCTGCTCGTCGATCTCTTCAAGGCGCGGCTCGACCCATCCGAGGCGCAGGCCGCCGAGCGGGCCGCTTCGCTGAAGAGGCGCTATCTCGATCGCCTTGGCGCAGTTGATAATATCGCCGACGACCGGTTCGCACGCTCGCTGCTCTCGATGGTCGAGGCGACGACGCGGACCAACTACTTTCTGCCCGCGCCGAAGCCGCATCCCTATATTGCGCTCAAGTTCGAGAGCGCGCGCATCCTCGGCCTTCCCGACGTCGCGCCGCTTTACGAAATCCACGTCAACAGCCCGCGGATGGAGGGATGCCATCTGCGCGCGGGCAAGGTCGCCCGCGGCGGAATCCGCTTCAGCGATCGCCCCGACGATTACCGCACCGAGATTCTCGGCCTGATGAAAACCCAGACCGTGAAGAACGCGGTGATCGTGCCGACCGGCGCGAAGGGCGGGTTTATCGTCAAGCCGCACGCCGAGCCGCTCGAGCCGGTCGAGGCGTACAAGACGCTCATCAACGCGATGCTCGATCTGACGGACAACGTCACCGACCAGGGCACGACGCATCCCGCCGGTCTCAAGGTGCTCGACGACGACGGCGCTTACCTGGTGGTCGCCGCGGACAAGGGCACCGCGAGCTACTCCGATATCGCCAATGCGATCGCGGTCGAGCGCGGCTTCTGGCTGAAGGACGCCTTCGCGTCGGGCGGCGAGCACGGCTACGACCACAAGCGCATGGGGATCACGGCGCGCGGCGCGTGGGAATCGGCAAAGCGCCATCTGCGCGAGATGGGACGCGACGCGATGCGCGGTCAGCCCATCACGATCGTCGGAATCGGCGACATGTCGGGCGATGTGTTCGGAAACGGCCTGATCTATTCACACAATGTGAAACTCATCGCCGCCTTCGACCATCGCCATATCTTCCTCGATCCCGACCCGGACCCGGAAAAGAGTTTCGAAGAGCGAAAGCGGCTTTACGCGATGGCGCGTTCGAGCTGGGCGGACTACAACCCTGCCCTGCTGAGTGCGGGTGGCGGCGTGTTCAAGCGCGGCGAGAAGCGTATCGCGCTCAGCGCCGAGATATGCAAGGCGCTCGGGTGCGAAACCGAGGCGCTCGACGGCGAGAGCCTGGTCCGCGCAATCCTGCGCGCGCCCGTGGACATGCTTTACAACGGCGGTATCGGCACCTACGTACGCGCCAGCACGGAAAACGACGCCGAGGTCGGCGATCACGCCAACGACAGTTGCCGTATCGCGGCGCCCGAGTTGCGCGCAAAGGTGGTCGTGGAGGGCGGAAACCTCGGTTTCACGCAAAAGGCGCGAATCGAATACGCGCTCCTGGGCGGGCGTATCAATACCGACGCGATCGACAATTCCGCCGGCGTCGATACCTCGGACCACGAGGTCAATTTGAAAATCCTGCTCGAACCCGCGGTCAAGCGCGGCGCGCTCGATTTTGCCGAGCGCAACCATATCCTCGCTCAATGCCAGGACGAAGTCGCCGAGCGCGTGCTGCGCGACGATCACGACCAGGCGCTCCTGCTGAGCCTCGAGCAGAATCGAAGCCGCACCCAGGTCGGTTCGTTCCGCGACCATATGCAGGCGATCGAGGAGCGCGGACTCCTGCGCCGCCATGAGGAAGCGTTGCCCACCCGCGAGGTGCTTCGCGAGCGGCGCTCGCGCTACCCGGGGCTCACGCGTCCCGAGCTTTCGGTAATAACCGCGTATACGAAAATCGATCTCGTCCTGCGCCTGGAACAGTCGGCGTTCGTTGACGAGCCGTACCTGGTCGATCGTTTTCTCAAGCCCTATTTCCCGCCGTCGGTCGTGCGGGGTTTTGCCGACGATATCGCGCATCATCGCCTGCGCCGCGAACTGGTTGCGACCCGGATGGTCAACGAGCTGGTGGACAGGATGGGCTCGGTATTCGTCTTCGAGACCGCGCGCGACCACGGTATCGAGGCCGACGAGGCGGTGCGCGCGTGGGTTATCGGCGCGGATATCGCGGGCCTTCACGAGCGCGCCGAACAGGTGCTTTCACGGCCGACGGAGCTCGGCGCGGAGGCCGAGAGCGCGGTGTTCCTCGCGCTGGAACGCGCCGGCGCGGAAGCGACCGCCTGGGTGGTGAGCCACTGCGACCCCACCTGCTCGATCGGCGAGACGGTTGCGCGCTTCAAGCCCGCGTTTATTGCGCTCTCCCGCGAGTTCGAAACGTCGCTCTCCGCAAGCGAGCGCGAGCGCTTCGAGCGCGCCTATCGCGATTCGCGCGCGACGGTGAACGAAGAGGAACTCGCACTGGAACTTGCCCGGCTCGCCTTCTCGCATCATCTGCTGCAAGTGCTGGACGTGAGCGTGCGCGACGCCTTTGAAGTGTCGAAAGTCGCAGCGGTCTATTTCGGGCTTGCGCGCGAGATCGATTTTTCCACGCTGGAAGGCGCGCTTTCGGCGCTCGGCGCTGGCGAAGACAAATGGACGCGCCGATGCGCGCGCGAACTGTTCGCGGAACTGGAAGCCTCGCGCATCACGCTTTGCCGGTCGATTCTTTCCTCGGGACGAACCGTCGATGAAGGGCTTGCGGCGCTAAGACGCGA
>JAKAVX010000600.1 GCA_021827465.1 Deltaproteobacteria bacterium
AAGGGTCGCGCGCGGATGCCCGAGCGCCTCTATGGAAGGCGCAGCGTCGTCAAGGCTTCCTTCCGGCGCAACTTGCACAAAGCGTCATGGGCTCGGCACGCGCGCTACTTGGCGCGCGACCGAGCGCAGCGCGAGGACGGCAAGGGGCTCGGCTTCGACGCCGCGCGCGCGGATATCGACATGGTAGCGGTCGTCCGCGACTGGGAGCGGGGCGACGAATTGATGTGGTCGTTCATCATCTCACCCGAGGACGGTTCGCGGATTGATCTTCGCGAGCACGCGCGCGGCGTGGTCGCCGGTATGGCGCGCGACCTTGGCACGCGGCTCGAGTGGGTCGCGATCGACCATCACAACACCGACGACG
This sequence comes from Deltaproteobacteria bacterium, assembly GCA_021827465.1. Next base: position 365 of record JAKAVX010000600.1, read on the forward strand.
CCCACGTCCATTTGCTTGTCCGGGGCGTCCGCGAAGACGGCCGCATACTCAAAATCGACGGTGACTACCTACGCCGCGGCATCCGCGAGCAGAGCCAGGACCTCGTCGAGAGAGAGCTCGGGCCGCGCCTTGAACGCGAGGTTCTGCAGGCCCGCGAACGAGTCATCCGCCGGGAGCAGTGGACCGAGATCGATCGGGCCTTCCGGCGCAAGGCGGACGCGACGGGTGTCGTGAGTTACGAACAGTTTCGGCCGCGCGGCGAGGCCGGCCGCATCAGGGCGGAGCAGGAGATTGAGCGCCTTCAGTTCCTTGAAGGTATGGGACTCGCGCGCCGGGTTGGCGAGCGGGAATGGCAGCTCTCGCCGGAACACGAGCGAGAACTGCGCGAGCGTCAACAGGCGAAGGACATTATCAAGAGCCGCGCGCGGGACCGCCAGCGCGAGAGTAACAGAACTCAGGGCTTCGAGCGTGAGAGGGATCGCGATGGCTGAGCAACGTCCTTATCGGGTCACAGGATCGGCGAGCGACGGGCGCCTTCTGCAATTGAAGGCGTGCGTTCTGCTCACGCTCGCGCTGGCTTTCGTAGCCATCAACTGGATCACGACCGAGCGCGTCGCACGGTTGTTCGGCTACTCGCCGTGGCTTGGGCATTCCTTGATTGATCTCCCGCTGGCCGGAGCCGTTTATCTGCCGTGGGGCTGGATCGTGTGGTGGGGGCGCTGGCATTCGGCCGTCGAACTGGCCCCGGTCTGGGCGCTGTGTACGCGCGACGCCATCTATCCGATGGCCGGGCTTACGGTGCTGGCGATGGCCGTTATCGGCGTCGCTCGACACGGCTGGTTCCGGACGGTTTCCGATCTTCATGGTTCCGCTCGGTGGGCGGTGACACGGGACGTCCGCGCGGCCGCACTGATAGAGCAGCGAAGGTTCTTGCCCAAGCGCGTCCGCAGGCTGGCCGTGCGCATGGGGCTGACGCGTCCGTCGAGCCCTCGCGCCGGTGTTTACTTGGGCATCTGGCGACGCTGGCCGCGCGCCTGGTATCTGCGCCACTGCGGACCCGGCCACGTCCTGATCCTCGCGCCGACCCGTGAGGGCAAGGGCACGGGCGCGGTCTTGCCAACGCTGGTCACCTGGCCGCATTCGGTTCTGGTCCACGACCCCAAGGACGAGAACTGGCGGCTCACCGCCGGCGCGCGCAAGCGTCTGGGCCAGCTCTGCATGAAGTTCGAGCCGGCCTCGCCCGAACCGGGGCTTGCCCGCTTCAATCCGCTCGCCGAGGTGAGGCTGCGCACGCCCTACGAGGTGCGCGACGTGCAGAACATTGTGCGGCTTCTGCTCGACCCGCACGGCAAGGGGCTGCCGGAACACTGGGACCGCGCCGGGTCGGAGGCGTTCGAGGCGTTCGTCCTGCACTGCCTCTACGAAGGACGCCAACCGACGCTCGCCGGGTTGGCGAACCTGCTCTTCGATCCGGCGCGCAAACTCAACGAGACGATCGAGCACCTGATGCGCGCCGAGCATGACCCCACCGGCGGCCTTGAATGGCGCGACGCGCACGGGAACCCAACCCACACGCACGCGCTGGTGGCCGGCGGGATGCGGAGCCTGCTCGACATGGCCGAAAAGGAGCGGGCGTCGGTGATCTCGCAGGTCAAAGGGTTTTTGGGCCTCTACCGCGATCCGGTGGTCGCGGCCAACACGGCGGCCTCCGACTTCCACATCGACGATCTGGTCAATCACGGCCAGCCGCTTTCGCTCTACATCGCGGTCACGCTCGCCGACCAGCAGCGGATGCGGCCTCTGCTGCGGCTGGTGCTGGCGCAGATTCTAAACCGCCTGACCGAAAAACTTGACTATCGCGACGGACGCGCGGTGCCTGCGGGCAAGCGCCCACTGCTCTTGCTCATCGACGAGTTCGCAAGCTTGGGGCGGCTGGAACTGTTCGCCGACTCGCTCTCGCTGATTGCCGGTTACGGGATCAAGGCCTGCCTCGTTGCCCAGTCGATGATCCAAATCTACGAAGCCTACGGTACCAATCAGATGATCACCGCGCACTGCCACACCAAGATGGTGTGCAGGCCCTACGACATGGCGACCGCGCGCGAGCTCTCCGCGATGACCGGCGAGAGCACGGTGCGCCACGAGCACCGCACGGTTTCAAGCAGCGGCGCGAGCGTGTCCGAGCCCGAGGTGGTCCGCCCGCTCCTGACTCCGGATGAAGTGACGCGGCTGGGCGAGGAGGAGGTGCTGATCTTCACCGCCGGCCACCATGCAATCCGCGCGGCCAAGCTCCGCCACTTCCGCCACCCGCTGTTCAACCGGCGCGTGCGCCTTAAGCCGCCGCCCGCAAGCGACCGGACGACGGCGGAAGCGGTGTCGTCCACAGAGCCCGCTCCGGTGAAAGGACCGGCAAACGGTGTTCATCCGGTCATACCGCCGCCCTGCAAGGCGACCAACGATGCTACCGCCGAAGCTCGACTGGAATCGGACCAAGGTAAGCAGCTCACGTTTCTGAGGTTCGCCACCAGTGCGGAATCCAAGTCGGGAGAGAAAAAGGAGCGACTCCTATGAGAAGACAACTTACGGCATACGTCAGCGAAGACGACTTCGC
>JAKAVX010000601.1 GCA_021827465.1 Deltaproteobacteria bacterium
CCGTCTTGCCCGCGAGGTCCTTGTCGTCGTACTCGGCCGGATAGCTCTTGGTCGCGCGCGCCTCCTTGCCGGTCTCGGCGCCGATCAGCACTTCATCGACACCGTGCGCGAGCGCGCTCTTTGAGACCTGCAGAAGACGGCTCTCGACCTTGCCCTCCATCAGGGATTTCTCGCCCTCGAAGGCCTCCACCGTGGCGAGCACCACGTCGCCGTCCTCGACGACCTCGCGGCCCTCGACCTTCTTGAGCGTGGCCTGCCGTTCGCGAAGCGCCTCGATCATTTCGTCGACGCTCTGGTCGCTCACCTCGACGGTTTCCTCGGGCACGTTGAGGCCTTCGTAGTCCTTGACGACCAGCTCGGGCCTGAGGTCGAAGACGGCGCTGAACTTGAGCGCGCGCGGCAGGTCGGTCTCTTCGGTCACGATCTCCGGTTCGACGACCGGCTTGAGGTCGTTCTCGCCGAGCGCCTTGTCGGTGTACTCCTTGACCAGGCGCTGGACAACGTCGCTGCGGACCTGGTCGCCGAAGAACCGCTCGAGCAGATGTCGCGGAGCGTGTCCGGGGCGAAACCCCTTGAGAACCACGCCGCGGCGAAGCTCATTGTAGGTCCGGTCGAGCTCGCGCTTGATCTCGTCCGGCTCGACCTCGATTGTGACTTTGCGTCCGAGTGAAGAAGTGCTCTCTATGTTTACGTTCATAGGAATCCAGTCTTAAGAGATAAACATACGGGCGCTCATTGGATCAACGCCGTGGGCGGCGCGCGAGCCGTCCGGGCGAACCATCGCGACACGCCGGACGCTGCCTTCCTTGAGCGCCGCCGTAATTGCTAGACTTCGCCCCGAAGAAAAATTAGACTGCACCAGTTAAATCTCAGGGGCTTGGACCGAGCTGTTGCGTATCGTAGCAGTCCTTCCCGGGTCCCGAAATCCCGAGTTTCGGAGAGCGAGCTTAAATGAGTGAAGCCAATATCGTTCTGCCAGCTTTGACCAGCGGGCAGGTACTCATCCTCTGGCTCATACTGGTCTCGGCTGTGATCGGTCTGGGCTACGGGCTCGTCCTGGTCCGCACCGTCATGAAGGCGGACCCGGGGGCCAAATCGATGACCGACGTGGCGGAGGCGATCGAGCAGGGCGCGATGGCCTATCTGTACCGCCAGGTGCGCACGATGATCTGGTTCGTGCTCGCTATCATGGCCGCGCTGTTTTTGATGTATCGGAGCGTCTATCACGATTTCTGGCTTTCCGGAGGAATCGCGATCGCGTTCCTGATGGGCGTCAGCGCGTCATACGGAGCGGGCTACGTCGGGATGTGGCTCGCGGTCAAAGGTAACGTCCGCAGCGCCAACGCGGCGCTCACCAGCTTCAAGGACGCGATGGAACTCGCGTTCAAGGCGGGCGGCGTCTCGGGGATGTTTACGGTCGGGCTTGGACTGCTCGGCGCGACCATCATCTTCCTGGTCTTCCAGCAGAACGCGATGAAGGTCCTGGTCGGCTTCGGCTTCGGAGGCTCGCTCGCCGCGCTCTTCATGCGCGTCGGCGGCGGCATCTACACCAAGGCCGCGGACGTGGGCGGCGACCTGGTCGGCAAGGTCGAGGCCGGCATCCCCGAGGACGATCCGCGCAACGCCGCGACGATTGCCGACAACGTCGGCGACAACGTCGGCGATTGCGCCGGGATGGCGGCGGACGTCTTCGAATCCTACGAGGTCACTCTTGTCGCGGCGATTATCCTTGCCGCGTATGCCGTCGGCGAAAAGGATTTCAGGGCCATCTACGGTGCCTACGCCGGCGCTTTCGCGATGAAGCTCATCATCTTCGCGCTCATCCTGCGCGCGGTCGGCGTCTTCTCCTCGATCCTCGGGATCGTCGCAGTCCGGGTTCCGGCGGGCAGCAAGATGCGCGATCCGATGCGCCCGATCAACGTCGGTTACATGACCTCGGCGATCGCGTCGGTCATCGGATTCTTTATCGTCAACGCTCTCTATTTAAAGGATCCGCGCACCGGCGCTCCTGACTGGCGCTTCGCCTGCTGCGCGACGCTTGGAATCGCCCTTGCCGTAGTCACGCTTTGGCTCACCAATTACTTCACCCATCCGGAAAAGGGACCGGTCACCGAGACCGCGACCGCGGCCCGCACCGGCCCGGCGACTCTTATCCTGTCGGGGATGGGCGAAGGACTTGAGTCGTCGGTATGGGCCCTTATGGTCATCGCGATCAACATCATTGGCGCGATGGTCATCTTCCACGAGTCGCTCGCGCTCCAGTTCTACGGGATCGCGCTCACCGGGCTTGGCCTTTTGACCACCACCGGCTTCATCCTCGCGATGGACACCTACGGGCCGATTACCGACAACGCCCACGGCATCTTCGAGATGGGCGGAATCCATCAGGAAGAGGCGTCGCGCACGCTGTCCTGGATGGACGCGATCGGCAACACCACCAAGGCTCTCACCAAGGGACTTGCGATCGCGACCGCGGTTATCGCGGCGGTTTCGCTGTTCCGCTCCTTTATAGATGAAGCGCATCTCGGGTTGATCGGCGTGCAGATCAACATGCCGACGGTTTTCGTTGGCCTGCTGATCGGCGGCGCGGTGCCGTTCCTGTTCAGCTCGTTTGCGATCAAGGCGGTAAGCCGCGCGGCGTTCCAGGTCGTTTTCGAGGTTCGCCGCCAGTTCCGTGAGCATCCGGGCATCATGGAATACAAGGAGAAGCCGGACTACGGGCGATGCGTGGATATCGTCACCGCGTCCGCGCAGAAGGAACTTCTCGGCCCGGGAATCCTCGCCGTGTTCGGTCCGTTGCTGGTCGGCTTCGGGCTGGGCGCGGGCGCGCTCGGCGGTTACCTCGGCGGGACGATTCTGACCGGCCAGTTGCTGGCGGTCTTCATGTCCAACGCCGGCGCAAACTGGGACAACGCCAAGAAGAAGGTCGAGGACGGCTTCCTCGGCGGCAAGGGCACCGAGGTTCA
>JAKAVX010000602.1 GCA_021827465.1 Deltaproteobacteria bacterium
TATCAATCGCCTACGAGCGACGCGGACGGGTCGAGCTCGGCGTGGTGTTCGACGCGCTCAAGCGCGAGCTGTTCGTTGCGGCGCGCGGCCGCGGCGCGCGGCTCAACGAGCGGCCGATCCGCGTAAGCAGGACGCCGACGCTCGATCTGGCGCTGCTGGCGACGGGCTTCCCGTATGATCGGCGCGAGCGACGCAACTTCTATTTCGCATTCTGGGAGGCCTTTATGATGCGCACGCAGGGGGTGCGGCGCATTGGTTCGGCCGCGCTGGACCTGTGCTATCTCGCCTGCGGGCGGATCGATGCGTTCTGGGAATTCGGGCTAAAGCCATGGGACGTGGCGGCCGGTGCGCTGATTGTCGCCGAAGCGGGCGGACGGGTCACCAACCTCGACGGCGCACGTCTCGACCTCAACGCGCAGCAACTCCTCGCGAGCAATGGCAAGCTGCATCGCGCGATGCGCGCGACGATCGCCAAAGCGTGGCCGGAGGCAAACCGCCGCCAGGCCGAGGGCCGCGTCGCCCCATAATAACGCGTCGTTCCCGCTGGGCTGAAATTGAGGGCATGCGCGGCGGCGCCGCGGCTGCGGCTTTCGTCAGAGGCAGGTCGTGATCAAATGAGTGGAAGCATGCGGGGCGCTTGTTAGAAGTGGCGTGAGTGATGTACTTTCCTTTCCTCCGGCTCTGACGCCGCCACACGCGCCCCGGTAGTGAAAAGGACATCACGGAGGTCTCCGGAACCTCAAGTCCGGGTTCGACTCCCGGCCGGGGCATATTCGCCGCCAAAATCCCTTGAAATTACAGGACTTTTCGAGCGGGCGGTGATTAGGGCGAGGCCGAGCGTCTGCTCAGGGCGTCGGTTTCCAGGGCGCGAAAGGTGAAACGCTCAATTCACTATAGGTATGGTCTCTGAAGTCGCCAGCGGGAATTTGGTCCGTACTCTGAGATTCTCAAGCTCATACATGCGAACAGCAACCTCGTAAGCCTTATCGCGGTTCACTGTAATCCGGTTCTAGTCGCATTCATGCGAGATCCGGTCAGCCCGGCGGCTTATTATTCCTTCCTCTCGCACCTTCGACTCTCCGCCGGCAACACTTCTTGAACTTCTTACCGCTCCCACAGAAGCAGGGATCGTTGACTGCCGGCAACTTGCCGACGGGAGTTGGCGCATCTTCCGCCGCCAACCGATCTAGGCCTTTGTCGGGCGCCCACTTGCCCTCAAGCCATAGCGCCGTAACGAAGGGCCGTCGCGTATCGCGCAGGTCGATTGCAAAGCAAACCGTCTTGTCAAGTCTCCTCCGATGCTTCTCGATGATCGCTACGCGCTTCGCCTGTTCACGAAGAATCCATCCCGGACTATCCGCGGCAGCTACGACGCAGATCGCAATGCCTCCTTCGCAGTAAACACCTCGGCCAAAATGCTTTGGACGCGGCCACCTGTCACGAACTGTGGATATGACGTGATGGAGCGCCCGTAGCTGATCGTTCGACAGGGAGAGCAGGCAGTGCGCTATCCATCTGGAAGATGGATCGTTTTGCCGGATGCGAAGCTCAGCCAGAACCGCGGAAATAGCGGGCGAGACCTCCAGGCGAATCACGGGCGCTTCTTCACGCTCGCCGCGCCGATACTCCATCATCTCGTCGAATTTCAGATGAAAGTCGGCGAATGCGATCATGGACACACGCCGTCCGTGATCATCGAAGAACATTGAATCTGGAAGCCGGGTTTTCAAATAGGCACCGAACAACCGGATTTCGTCGCCTACCGTTTCGGTGTCAGCCAGCTGCGCTGCCAGCCGCCGCTCAATATAATGCAGAAAAACGTCCGGCCCTTCGCAGAAATCCGCAACCGTTTCGAGGTCTGCGAGCGAGACCGACCACGGGTACTCAGCCGGCGTAAACAGGTGCAGAGGATTTAACCAGGCAAGGTACGTCGCTACGTTCGCGAGCAGGCGAAGCGACGCCGTTATCAAGAACGTTCGCTGAACGTCCGCTTTCCTTATTACCAACTTGCGACCGCTGTGCTTTTCGACAAACTCGCACTCTTCACGCGATTGAACATAACGCCCTGCTCGCTGTGCCTGATCGAACGCATCGGCGATGTTCTTTTTCAAGTCGGTTCTCAGCCGACCTATATCGCCGAGTTGGGATTCGAGTCTGAACTGCCCCGACTTAGCTTCAACAAGAATTAGGAAAGGTTCCCACCAGACGGCTGCGTCGAGCTCGGCCGTGTGCCCTGACGGCTTGTCGGGATCGGAATACGTAAGTGACTCGTAAACGGCGTCAGCGGGGAAGATCCGGTTTAGGCAGCGCACAACCTCATGTTGGTGCCATTCGGCGCGCCACTCTCGATAACGGTTGGCGAAACTGGCATCTCGCGCCGCGATTTCTTCGAACCTGTCACGCAACTGATCGAGGGCGTTGCTGATCTCTCCGCACATAACTTTTCCACCGCAGAGTGTAATGAGCGGAGACCGAATCATCTCAACCGGTTCGGCCATGTTGGCCCTAGCATCTGGGCTACATCCCAGCATGTTACACAGCGCTTTCCACTCCGCTTCTCTGATCGAAGGTTTCATGCGTATCGATTCAGCCGTTGCTGGCAGATCGACGGCAAGTTCAGCCAAACGCGTGCTGTAGCCGAAAGACCCCGCGTGGCTTGCCTTCCTAAAGGTCCGAAGGAAAGCGCGATCCTCATCCGTGAGGCATTCTTTCCTGTTTCGAGCTTCAAGAAAGCGTTCGCGTATCGATTTCGAAGCCTCGATCAGTTCCGGGAACCAGGGAGTGGCTTTCGCCTTATGCGCCGAAACGATCGCGAGCAGCGCTGAAGCAGCACGACTCGGAGAAAGGCCGACACGTTCGTCGAACCACGCGTCGAAACGTCCGAGAGTTTCTTTGATCTCTCGGGTAATCTGCTCGGGATACGCCGAGCCTCGTACCGTCTCCGCGTCCAGCCGTACGGACCAAAT
>JAKAVX010000603.1 GCA_021827465.1 Deltaproteobacteria bacterium
CTCGGCCACCCGCCGTTGATCGCGGGTGCGCCTTAGTTCACGGACCGAGGCGGCAATCGCCTCGCCCTGCCCCGGCGAAGGCCGGTGAACGCCGCCCGGGGTTGAAGTTTCGCGTTCGGTTTGGAACGCGTTGACGCCAACGACGATTTTCTCGCCCGCTTCGATTTCGCTCTGGCGCCTGAGTGCCGCGGTCTCGATCTCGCGCAGAACCCAGCCGGACTTGATTGCGGCCACCATCCCTCCCTGCTTTTCGATCTCAGCCATCAGATCGCGGGCTTTGGCCTCGATCTGGTTTGTCAGGCTCTCGACGTACCAGGAGCCGCCCAGGGGATCGGCCACCCGGGCCGCGCCGGTTTCGTAGGCGAGGATCTGCTGGGTGCGGATCGCAAGAGCCTGCGAAGTTTCGGTGGGAAGCCCGATCGGCTCGTCGTACGAACAGGTGTGCATCGACTGCGCTCCGGCGAGCACGGCGGCGAGCGCCTCGTACGCAATCCGGATCGCGTTGTTCAGCGGCTGTTGCGGATAGAGCGACACTCCGGCGGTATGCACGCCGAAGCGGAACTGCAGCGAGCGCGGATCCCTGGCGCCGAAACGATCGCGCATGAGGCGCGCCCACATCCTGCGCGCGGCCCTGAGCTTCGCAACTTCCTCGAAGAGATCGACGTGGCAGGAACAGTAAAAGGCCCGGCGCGGCGCGATGTCATCGACGTTGAGCCCCCGCTCGATAGCCTTCTCAATGTACGCGGCTGCGAGCGACAGCCCAAAGGCCACCTCCTGCGGAGCGTCGAGCCCGTTCTCGCGCATGTCGTACAGGTTCGCGTTGCCCGTGTACCATCGCAGCATCCGGCGCGCGCAGAACTCGATGATGTCAACGGAGGTCTTGAGTCCGAGATCCACCGGACAGGAATTGCCGAACCCGCAGAACTGATAGTGAAGCGTATCGTTCTGAATCGTGCCGCGCAGCGCGGCGAGATCACATCCCCGTCTTTCCGCCACCGCCACGTACATCGCCATCCACGCGATGCAATTCAGGCCCGAGATGTCGAAGGAAACGCTTACCTTGTCGATCGGAATTCCGTCGAACAGATCCTCCATATCACGCAGCGAGTTGATACTTACCCCCTGCAGTCCCGCTTCCAGAACGCCCATCGGGTGGTCGGCGTCAATCGTCAGCGAACTGTTGTTGTCGCCGATGATCGAAAGGCCCGACACACCCTGCGAGATCTGGAACCGCAGGCGCTGGTTGGTGTCGCGCCCCGCGCCGAAACCGCACACCTCTCGCCGGGTCCACAGCCTGCCCCGGTACATGTCGGCGTGGACGCCCCGCGTGTAGGGAAATTCGCCGGGCTCATTCAAGTCACGGCGGTAATCGGCGCCCACAGCGTCCTCGGGACTGTAGAAGGGCTTGGTCGGCAGGCCCGACCAGGTCGTCGGGGTCTCGAGCTTCTCGAAATACGCTTGAAGGATATCGCTTTCTCCGTCCTCGGTTTGCCTGCTCGATGCCACGTGAGGTCCCTCCGTTTTCGTTTACGAATTGCGCAAACTGCTCACCCGGTGGATTTTCCCGCAGTCGTTCCCCGCTTACCGCGAATCCCGACTCCGCGTGCCAACAGCCGCACAAGCAAATCGCCGATTTGCTCGACACTTGAGGTTCCGTCGCGCCGATACCATTCGGGAGCCCAGTTGGCTGCCCCCAAAAGCAGCATTCGAAGAGCGCTTCGATCGATCCCCGAATCGATCTCTCCCGCCTTCATCGCCGCGGCAATCAATCCGTCGAAGAATTTTCCGTAGGCGCGAAACTTCGAGTTGACCCGGGACCACATGCCTTGCGGATATTGCCCGATCGAACGTACCGCCGCACAAGCATAGTCGCTCTCGACCAACTGGAACTTCAGATGCGCTCGAAGCGCCGCCTCCAGGCGCTCAAGCGCCGAGGCGCTCGCCGGCAGCGAGTCAACCACGGCGCGGGTGCGCGCAAACGACAAGCTGACGCCTCTACGGATAACCTCCTCGATCAACTCCTCGCGCGAATCGAAGTGGTAATAGAGGCTCCCGGCCTGGGTTCCGGCTTGCTCCGCGATTTCCGACAACTGCGTGCCGGCATAACCGCGCCGAGCCAGCACTCTCGCCCCCGCATCGAGGATCTGCCGGCGTTTTATCTCGCCGCGCGAGGTCAGGCGCAGCCCTTTTTCGCGCGGCGCCGGTTTGAGCGCCACACCGCTGCACCGTTCCTGACGCATCATCCTCCGCATAACTCTAACCTAAATTAGAATTCAAGCTAATCCAACTCGCCGCGGCAGCGCAAGAACCGCCGACGACGCGTTCAATTGTGCGTCGCGGCAAGCTAGCCTTTGCGGCGGCTAAGGATGACAGGGGAGCAAAACCACGTGCAATTTTTTCGGCGAATCGAAGAATTCATAAACTCCCGGAATGACCGCGCTCGTCAGCCGATCCTTAACTGCGCCCGCCTCTTTTCCGTCATATATGGCGCGCCCTTTCCGTCATCCCGAGCGAAGGCTGCCGGAGTCGAGAGATCTCGCGCGGTCCTCCGGGCGTTAATCCGCGATGCTTCATTGTGTCGAAGGCGCATCAGCCTTCCGGCTGATGATCCGGAATAAGAGCGAAGCCTTTCGAGCAGATATTTCCGTTCACTTGGCCCGGAGTTGGGCGATTTGCGTGGGTGCCTTCACGGGGCGGGGCGGTTTCGGCGCGTGAATATACAGCGAGTGCGCGCCGGGCCGCTTGCCGTTCCACTTGACCGGCGGACGCATCGCGTACTCCACTTTCCTGAAATGGTCGCCGTACTGGCGCTCCGGATTGTACACGCGGTTGAACTTCCACAGCATCTGGAGAAAATTCGTCTGTCCCTTGAGCGCAAGCCGCGACGCTATTCCGGCCACGTCCTTGAGCCCCCGCAGCCCCAGATGCTTTCGGTTGAGCACGTTCTGCGTCCTGACCAGCTCC
>JAKAVX010000604.1 GCA_021827465.1 Deltaproteobacteria bacterium
AATCAGAAGATGATCGCGAGGGTAGGTCCAGAGCCCGCAAAAGATGACCGGTTGCTGGTGTGCATAAATAACCGATTCTTGTCCGAGATATAACATTCGCAATCTACCCAATCTAGCGATCCACGTTACTAAACCATGGATCTTTTGCAGCTTGCGAAGCGCTACACCGATCCCGCCGCTCGCGATTCAACAACAATAATAAGTACGAAATTGTTGCACCGCCATCCGATTTGGGTGCTTTGGGCCTGCCAGTTCGGCGAAAAGTCCTTACGAATCAAGGTATTTTCGCTCTGGCACGGCTTTAGCTTTACTCGAGCAAGACGAGGTCACGGGTCAGATGCGGTCCGACGTTAGCGCGCAAGATGCCATCACCGCCAAGGGCAACTACTTCTCACGCGCCGGTCGCAAATTTCTTTTCAAAGCGATGCGCCTGCCCGATGTGGGCGCGAGCCTGAACTTCGATCAGAAGCTTGCGCTGCGCAATCGCCTCGAGGATCTCAAGCTCGCGCACACGACAGGCCTTGTCGTAACGCAAGTGCAATCGCAGCCTGTTCTCGATATCGCCGCCCAGGCCGGGATGGTTGCGATGCTCGAGACGGGAGTTGCCTTGGATGATCTAGTTGATCGGCGCCGATGGAGATCTCTGATTTCGCGCGTCGGGCATACCGCAGTGATAAATCGAGGACATCGTGCGCTCGGTGCGTATGTCATCGACTGTCAGATCGAATGCGACGAACTAAACGCCGTTGGCCCGATTAGAGCGCGGCGCAGGCTGCGCGAACTGATCCGCACGATAAAGAGCCGCGACCCGCACGTGATGGTTGCAATCGCGCATCGCGCTGACGCCTTGGCGCTGGCACTAAAGGAAGAAGATTTCGCTTTCGTGAAGACGCCGGCGCTGGATCCAATCGATCTACACGAGTTCATCGACAAACTGCGCAAGGTCATAGGTTCCCGCCCGGCAGTGATCGAGTTTAGCGAAACGTCGATCGAGCAGGACGCCGCGATTGCGGCTGCATTTGCGGCCGGAGCCGCAGGCGTTATTGCGCGTCCGGTCGCGCTGCCCGGCGCACACGATTGGTTAGGAATCAGGATGCTGCGCGCCGCCGAGCGCATGCCTTTCGCCGCTTTCGACGCCGCTGACCTCCGAGCTGCTGAGATGGCGGTCGAGAGCGAGCCGATCCCGGCTGGGGGCGACCAACTCGAGCGTTCTCAAAGCGAAAACCGAGCGCAATATCAAGACCGGTCATACGCGGTAGCCGCCGCTGGGCTGGTCAATCTGGGACGACGTGCTTACCGCGCGCTCGGAGAGGCGATCCTGAATATCGAGCCGATTTCGCATATCGCGCCCGCGCGGGCCGTGCGACGGGCGAATCTATAGGAATTCGGCAAAGACGGAATCGGCGAGCTCGAGTCCACGCTCGGTCAGGCGAACCTTCTCGGCTGAGCGTTCGAGCAGACCGCCTTCGAACAGGCGTGCGGCGGTGGCCCCAAAGCGGGTATCGAACTCCACGCCAAACCGCGCGTGAAAATCAGCGGTTGCGAACCCGTCGCGCAAGCGAAGATTCAGAAATATGAATTCGCTCGCGCCAGTCGCCGCGTCGATCTCCTCGGCTCCCGCCTCGGCGATTCCTTCTCCGAGCGCGGCCTTGATGTATACTCCCGGCGCGCGATGATTCCACCATCGTCGGCCGTAGCCTTCATGGCCAAGCGCGAAGCTGTGCGCTCCCGCTCCGACGCCGACATAGCTCTGCGCGCGCCAGTAAGTCAGGTTGTGGCGCGCTTCGCAGCCGGGGCGCGCATAATTTGAAATTTCGTACATCTTGTATCCGCGCCGCGGGATCTCCTCGCGCACGAACGAGTACATCGCGGCCTGCTCGTCGCTGCCGGCCGGCGTTATTCGTCCGCGCTTCATTTCGGCGAAGAAAGCGGTTCCTTCCTCGAACGTCAGGTTATAAGCGGAGAGATGGTCGGGTTCGAGGGCGGCAGCCTCGGCGATATCATTTCTCACCGCCGCAAGCGTCTGGCCCGGGACCGCGAAGATCAGGTCGAGATTGATCCGTTCAAAGCCCGCCCGGTGCGCCATTCGTGCGGCTGCGCGGGTCTCTTCAGCGCTATGAATGCGGCCCAGAAATCTGAGCGTGGCGGCGTTGAACGATTGCGCGCCGAAGCTTATGCGGTTGATCCCAGTGGCGCGAAACCCGGCAAGCTTGGCGGGACCGACGGTGCCGGGATTCGCCTCGAGGGTGATCTCGGCGCCCGACTCGATTCCGAAACGGCGGTCGGCGGCATCAAGGATTTTGCCGATCGAATCCGGCGCGAACAGCGACGGCGTTCCGCCGCCAAAGAAGACCGTGCGAAGCCGCTGGCCGGAAAATGGCGCCTCGGCGCTGCGACGCTCGATCTCGCGGATTAGCGCGCGTGTGTAATCGTCCTCAGGCCAGGTTGATGCCGCGTACGAATTGAAATCGCAATACGGGCACTTCGCCTGGCAGTAAGGAATATGGACGTACAGCGAGAAACTCATCGAGCACATCTTATGGCGGTGCGCCGCGCGTTGCATCCCATCGCAATCGACGAGAGTCCGGCGCGGCCGCTGTGAGATTGCTCGTGCATGTCCGCCACACGTGCGGTAATGATGTTATGGAAGGGAGGATCGCGAAGGTGGTTGAGTGGCGCGCGGCTACTCGATTACGTTTTTCTCGATCGTTTCGACGGTCACGCCTGAGTTGCGCAGCCATACGATTGCGCGTTCGATCTGATCGCGGGTCCCTTCAAATTCGAGCGCTACAAGGCCCATTTCCTCCGACACGCTCGCACCGCGGATGTTAAACACCAGGTCGAACTTTTTCACCAGATGATAAAGGATTGGTTCCTTGATCAATGTGCGCGGGTAGCTCAAGTAGTAGCGTTCGTGGACGCGTTCCATTTAGCGGTCACCTGCCGAGCGCTTGCGATGCCACT
>JAKAVX010000605.1 GCA_021827465.1 Deltaproteobacteria bacterium
AATCATCTCGTGGGACGGCAACTGCTACGTGCATCATCAGATAAACCCCGATGAGATCGCGCGGGTGCGCGATTCGATACCGGGCATCCAGGTGCTGGCCCATCCCGAATGCCGGCGCGACGTGCTTAAGCTGGCCGATGCAGTGCTGTCAACCAGCGCGATGATCAGTTACGCGAAGAACAGCGCGGCGGAGAAGTTCCTGATCGTGACCGAATGCGGGCTTTCCGACCGGCTTTTGATGGAAGTGCCGGACAAGCGCTTCTTCAAGACTTGCAAGCTCTGCCGGTACATGAAGATGATCACGCTGGAGGGCACGCTCGATTCGCTTCGCCATATGCGGCACGAGATAACGCTCGACGAATCGGTGCGCGAAGGCGCACGGCGGGCGCTCGAGCGGATGCTCGAACTCAGCGCCTGAGGCCGCGCGGCCCGCGTCTCACTTTGCCTAACGACAATCGTTCAACCGATACCCGCCGAGGCGGCTATGCGCGGCCCAAGGTCGCCGTCGACACGGTGCTGTTCGCTGCGAGCGGTGGACGGCTCGTAAGCTACCTCGTTCCGCTCGCCCGCGGTGCGCTTGCCGGAAAATGGGCGTTCCCGGGAGGCTTGGTGCGCACGGGCGAGATGCTCGACGATGCGGCGAGGCGCGAGCTTGTCGCTGCGACCGGGCTTGGCGACGCCTACCTTGAGCAGTTGTTCACCTTCGGTGATCCGTCGCGCGATCCGGCTGCCCATGTGGTGTCGGTCGCGTACATGGCGCTGGCCCGCGATCCCGGGGCGATAGCGCCGTCGCCCGAGAGATATCCGGCGGGGAGATGGTTCGATGTTTCAGCATTGCCGCCGCTCGCGTATGATCACGGGTTGATGGCGGAATACGCGCTTAAGCGGCTCAAGGGCAAGGTTGAGTACACCAATATCGCCTATGCGCTGTTGCCGCGCGAGTTCACGTTTGCGCAGCTCGAGGAACTTTATACGGCGGTCCTTGCGCGTCCGGTGGACCGGCGCAATTTTCGCCGCCGGATAATGTCGATGGGACTGCTCGCGCGGTGCCCGGGCGAGCGCCGCGGAGCCCATCGCCCGGCCGCGCTTTACACGTTCGCGCGGCAGGGCCTGCAAACGGTCGAAATGCTATAGTTGGGGCGCGATGGCGAAGAAGAAATCCAGGCGGATGGGGAGAATGCCGATGACGATTGCGGCAGTCGCGGCGTTCGCGGCGCTGGCTTACGCCGCGGTCACGATTTACCCGCTGAGTCCGTCGTCGATCGTCTCTTCGCGCGCCTCCGCCGCGCCGGTCAAGACGGAGTCGCCAGCCGCCAAGCTTCGGATCACGCTTGAGCCGAAACTGTTCAGCGGCGAGGCGCGGCGCGCCTACCAAGTTGCCGAGCATCATCCCGCCCTGCTCGCGCAGTTGCATTGCTATTGCGGATGCGAGCGGGAAGGAATGATGCACAACCTGCTCGATTGCTACAGGACCGATCATGGCTCGGAATGCCCGATCTGCATGGGCGAAGCATTGGAGGCCTCGCGCCTGGCCAAGCAGGGAGTTCCGATCGAGCAGATCCGCGACAAACTCAGGGCGCGCTGGGGCAACGGTGAATAGAGTGTGGTCGGACTGGTTTCCACCTATATAGAGCACTTCACCTACCTCGGCCTGTTCGTGGTGCTGGTGCTGTGCGGCATGGGACTGCCATTGCCCGAGGATGTGGTGCTGCTGGCGGGCGGCTACCTGGTGCATCGCGGGATAACCCGCTATCCGGCAACGCTTCTGATCTCACTGATCGGAGTGGTCGCGGGCGACAATATGCTGTTCTTTCTGGGTCGCAGAGTCGGCACGGGGCTGCTCGCGTACTTCGGGATCAAGCGCCCCGGCTCTCGCGAGCAGGTCGAGCGGTTGCAAGCGTTCATGCATCGCCACGGCCATCGGACGATTTTCTACGCGCGATTCCTGGCGGGACTCAGGGGGATTATCTATCTTTCGGTGGGATCACTCGGGGTCAAACCGAAGACCTTCCTGTTCTACGACATGCTGGGCGCGCTCATCTCGGTGCCTATCGTGGTTTCGCTCGGATACATCTTCGGCGAGGATATCGAGACCGCGGTCCGCTATATCGGCGGCGTCGAGCATCTCATCTGGATAGTGGCCTTGCTGTGCGTGGCGATCTACGCGACCCGGCTGCTCGTGGTACAGCGCGCCGGAGAGAGCAAAACGTGAGCCTCGGGCCGCGAACCCTGTTTATAGGTATTGCGGCTGCCGCGCGCCCGAAGCGGACCCGAGCCTGAGCGCGGCGCCTGACTGATATGGAATTCGCGTTCCCGGCCCTTAACCTGAGAGCCAAGCTCATCAGCCTGATGGTGCTGTTGCTTGCGCTCACGCTCGGCGCCGAGGTTATCGTGAGCCTGCGCACCCAGCAGGCGATCGTCGAGGCGACCCAGCAGAAGGTCACCGATTTGGCCAACGCGATCCAGATAAGCGTGCAGGAGCTGACCTCGGTCGGGCCGACCGATCCCGCGCGGCTTCACAATTACGTCGAGAGCCTTCACACCAAGAGCTTCGAGGTCTCGATCGCGTCGAGCCGCAATCTCATCATCAACAGCTCCAACCCCAAGCTTATCGGCGAGGCGATAAATCCGAGCAACGCCGACAAGGTGATCGTCGAGCGCCTGAAGCACGGCAAAGCGACCGTGCAGCCGATCCGGCTCGGGATAGCCTCCAACGAGCCGACCATCTACCTGATCCCGGTCGAGGTCGAGAACCATCTGCTCGGCTACGTGCGCGTGGTGGCGAACTTCGGCGACTTCGCGCAGCCGCTCGCCGAAAGCCGGTTCCATGAATTGACGCTGGCGTCGGTGATTTTCGCGATCGGGCTGGTAATCGCCTATTTCGTGGCCGAGCGCTACGTCGAGCCGATCCACGAGGTGGCCAATGCCGCGCAGAATATCGCCGCGCGCGGTCTGGAGCCGG
>JAKAVX010000606.1 GCA_021827465.1 Deltaproteobacteria bacterium
TTTGCCGACAGCCGCTTAGCGGAATAGCATGGTTCGCCACCTGAAGTTGAATGCTAACAGGTGCGTAAAGCGCAGTGCCTTCTTCGGCCCTTTCAGGCCACAAATCCGTTGCAAACGTGTATACTAGCAGCCGGTTGCCAATAAATTAACGCCGCACGTCATCTGGAGGGTGATGCGTGTCGAAGAAGATGCCAAAAGTCTGGGAGGCGCCGCAACACACGCTGGCAAAGATCGAGATTCTTAGATCCTACTTGCATGTGTGGTTTTCGATCCTCGGCTCTACATTCAATGGACGTGATCTATGGTACTTAGATGGTTTTGCGGGACCTGGTGAATACACAAATTCCCCAGACGGATCACCCATCGCGGCACTAAAGGCAGCAGATGCGGCGCTCAGGCGCTCAGGAAGATGGGTTGCCGGAAAGATCCGATGCTTCTTCATTGAAGAGGATCCCGAAAGGCACGAGCACCTCAGGGCTCGAATTGAGAGCACTGCATTCAGTTCGGCGATCTCGGCTGAGACTTTCCTAGGAACGTTTGCAGATGGATTGAGGGAACTGCACGCTCGGCCTGATAATCCTTTCAACCGCGTGGAGCCAGTCTTTGCGTTCATCGATCCCTTTGGAGCCAAGGGGCTGTCGTTCTATGTGATAGCCGACCTACTTAGCCGCCCCACTTGCGAGGTACTGGTGAATCTCGACTCCGACGGTATCAAGCGCATTCATCGTGCTCGTGAGGCAGCAAATCATCTCGAACTATTGGATGAAGTCTTTGGGGATCGTTCTTGGCAAATGGATCTCTCCGCGATCAAAGGCGATAATCCTCGCGCCATTGTCGCAGCATATAAGAGGCGACTGAGGGCGCTGCCTGGCGTCGGCTACTGCTTTGCATTCGAAATGTGCTCCGGACGTACATCAATTGACTATCATCTTGTGTTCGCGAGTCAGCATTCTCGCGGACTGGAAAAGATGAAGGAACAAATGAAGCGGATTGACCAGAATGGCACCTTCCGGTTTTCGGGCGGCGACATCGGCCAACAGCAGCTGTTCGAGTTTAATGATGCTACTGCTGCAGCCAGACTAATGAAGCAACGCTTCGAAGGCAGAACGGTTCAATATCGAGACTTGAACGACTACGCCTTAAACGAATCACCTTTTGTAAGCCCTAAAAGCATGTTGAAGTTGCTCGAGTTGAAAGGGCAGATCGCCGTCGACACCCAAGGCCGGTCGCGCCGAAAAGGCACATTCCCTGATCGTATGCAAGAGAACCTCCTCATTCACTTCCATGGAGGCGATGCTCATGGCTAGGAAATCACCGATCGAGTGGACTGAAATGACGTGGAACCCTGTTACCGGCTGCACGAAAATAAGTCCCGGCTGTAAGCACTGCTATGCTGAGACCATGGCAAGGCGCTTGATCGCGATGGGCTCGCCACGATACGCGCCCGGGTTTAGAGTGAGGTTGCAGGAGGATCTAGTGGATCTGCCGCGCCGATGGAAGGCTCCGCGCACGGTGTTCGTCAATTCGATGTCCGACCTTTTCCACGACGACGTGCCATTCGAATTCATACGAGAAGTCTTCGAGACCATGGCGTCATGTCGCCAACACCAATTTCAGATCCTTACGAAGCGTGCCGAGCGACTAACCGAATTGTCGTCGCGGCTATCGTGGACTTCGAATATCTGGATGGGCGTGAGCATCGAGAATCAAAGATATGCGTACCGCTCAGAACTTCTGAGACAAGTACCGGCTCATATCCGCTTTCTGTCCGTCGAACCACTTCTCGGGCCCGTAACGAACCTGCCCTTAGAGGGTATGCATTGGGTAATCGTGGGAGGCGAATCAGGCTGGCATGCAAGAACCATGGAGCGCGAGTGGGTGGAAGCGATCTTTCGCCAATGCCGTTACGCGGACGTCCCCTTCTTCTTCAAGCAATGGGGTGGTATTCAAAAGCATCGAACTGGCCGCAAGCTTTTCGGACGAGTGTACGACGAGATGCCATGGCGGCGTGTTCAAGCTGCTGTTGAAGCTTAAGTTTTTTTGAAGATGGCGGTGGATCTCAGTTATCGTCAAATGGAAATTCCCATGAATGGTGTTCGAGCGAGGACAGAAGCGATGGCGGCTCACCTTCACGGTTTGTGGCTGAGTAAACCGTGTCGCCACCTATCGGTAGGAAGAGCCATCAGGGGCGATCTTTGATAGTCCGGGCACCAGGCAGCGAGGGGGCCAGACAAACACGCAGATTGATGCTGAGACGGCCGTCCTTAAGGTCCACTACAAGCGAATGTCCGAATGGGGAATGGTGTTTATCGTCGGCGGATTTGTATTTCAGCTCGCGAGCGAATTAGTCACGTACATCGACCATCGTGGTTTGGGCGAGTGATGATGCTGCGGAATCTCTCGAGACGAATATGACGATTGGAGGCGTACCGGAACTCTTCGCAGTCGACGACCCGCAGGCGGACCCCACCTACGTCAACCTCCGCACTCCGCAGCGCGAGGGCTCAGCGGTGGCGCGAGCGAATTGCAATGACCTCTGGCGGGACTTCGCACCCTATGCAAGCCCGCACTTCCTCGCAGAGTTCCCTTACCGGTTTCATCAGCGCTGGTTTGAGATGCATCTCGCGGTAGCACTGCTGCGCGCTGGCGTGACCATCGAATGCCCAGCGGAAGGTGCCCCGGACGTGCTCGTGCGGCACCGCGACGGTCGAGTGCTATGGCTCGAAGCGATCGCGCCCACCGGAGGCGATGAGTCGAATCCAGACCGCGTTGTTCAGCCGAGAGCGGCTCCGGGTGAGTCTTCAGTCGCCTACTCCACTCCGACCGAGAAGATCGCACTACGGATTTGCGGAGCTCTTCGGGAGAAGGCGGCCAAGCTGATGGACTACGTCGGCACGCTGAAACGTGACGGCGTGCGCTTCCGCAAAAAGCGCGCGCCCAAGGCCGTCTCGACCGATGATG
>JAKAVX010000607.1 GCA_021827465.1 Deltaproteobacteria bacterium
CGATCTAGCTTGTCAGGTTGTGTTCCGCCGAAGATGCTCACGCAGACATTCTCGATCCTGACGTGCCCGCGTCCGATGCGGTCGGTGTCGAACGACTGGTTGCCGTTCCACGCTTCGAGAAAAAAGGCGCGGTCGCCTTCGCGTCCCTCGCGCTCCCACGTTGAAATGAGCCCTACCAGTTCGTCACGCAGGACCAGCACACCATTCGGATTGTCGCGCAGAATCTCGCCAAGCTTCTCAACTGTGGTGTCGTTCGTTTTGTACCTGCGCAGCACCGGCTCGGTCGGCTCCTCTAAGTCGGCAATCTCGGCGGCAACGCTCGCGGGACTCTCCTTGCCGTCCTTCGCGGCCTTCTTCAACTGCGCCTTCAGCGCGTCGATGCGCGCCTCGTGCACCATGCGCTCGCACTGGAAATTGCCGTTCTCGGCTTCGTGTTGCTCTATCGCCTTCGCCACCAGCATATCGAGCGGTCGAACAGCAGCGCCCCATGCGGGGGATTTCTTCGCGCTCGGGTCTCCCACGATTGCGCCCCAGAGGTTAGGAACCACAAGCCACGAATCCCTCGCCTTTGGTTTGATCGCGCACCGAGCGCCGATCAGCGAGCCGAGCGTGACGATTGCAGCAGCAGCCACGAAGTCCACCGGGCAGGGCATCCGTTCCGCTTCGTCCGCGATCCAGTCGCCGAGCGCAGCGGGTAGCAGTACCTCGGCGTTGAACGGCGCGACGGGGCGCAACTCGCAGCGGATCGGACGCGGCTCCGGCCACTCACCGCGCCCCTGCATTGCATCCTCGATCTGTTCATCGTCGAGCTGCTCGCCGAGCCAGTCCGAATCGCGCCGCAGAGCTTCGTCGCTCGGCATTGATGTCGGCACGTCCGGCGCAACGCGGAAGCCGACCGGCTCGAATTCACCTTCGATGACTTGCTCACGCATGGCGCACCTCGGTGCTCGGGCAGAGCTTGCGCAGCAGTTCGGCGGTGGCATTCGTGAGTAGGAAAACGGTCCGCCAGGCGGCGCAGTCGCAGGTGACGCGAGAGCCGCAGGTCGGGCAGCTTGTCGGCGCCGATGCGGATGGTGTGGTACGATTGATTTGGTTCATTGCTTCTCTCCACGCCCCGGCGGCCCTACCGTCCGGGGCGTTTCTTTTGGGTGTCAGCGACGGCGATCCGGTTTGCGTATCTCGAGCGGGTTGCAAAGGCGGCGGGTCTTGTACGCGGCTTTCATCAGCTCGCGCGCCTCGCCCGTCGGATCGACGCTGCCGTCGAGTTTGCGCAGCGATTCTTTCGCCAATCCAACAGGCGCGGCCGTTTTGTTGAATTTCATGGCGTCCTCACTTCGCGGGGCAGGTGGCGGCGATTTCGAGCCAGGCGGTCCGGATGGCGTCGCCGATTTCTTCGCCTCGGCGGTTTATCCATTCGACCCGCGCCGTCTCGGCATCCTCGGCAGCCCGTCCGGCGATGGCGGGATTGCGGCGCTGTGCCTCGAACCAGAGGGCGGCTCCAACTTCGAGTTTTACGTCGCGTCGATCTTCCAGCTCTCGCGCCTCTTGCATCACTGCCGCGTGCAGTTCGGTCAGGTGGGTCGCCACCTCCATGTCTACCCCGAGGTTGATTTTTTCCAACTCAGCCGAGAGGCGTAGGCCTTCTTCGTGAAGCTCGCGTAGGGAAGTTTTCGCCGCAGCAGCGCGTGCGGTCGCAGTCGTGAGTTTTTTTACCGCCAAGTCTCGAGCCTTCACGTCAGGGCTCGGCGCTTCGCCTACGCAGCCCGCGGCGCACCAGGCGGACATCGCGGCGGCATCGGCGGCAGCGACGGCCAGCACTTCGCGCTCAGCGTCGCCGGGAGCATCTACGAGGGGCTGAAGCCGCGCGGCGCGCTGTTGAAGCTCGCGGCTTTTCGCTTGGATTTTCTCGCGCTCGGCGATACGCGCGAGGATTGCTGAATTTTTAATGGTCATGTGGTTTCTCTCGATGATTGTTATGCCGCGCGCTCGGTCGGGCGCGCGGCAAGGCGGATGGGCTTCGGGAACTCGCCGGCCGCGGCGAGCCTGTAGATCGTCGCGCGGCTTAGGCCGGTGCGAGCTTCGACAGTTGAAACGCGCCAGATTGCGCTCGGCTCGTTGGGAATCGCCGTTGGGTCCGCGCCGGACTCGGCCGTGCGCTGGCGCATCCAAGTGAGAACGGCAGATGAGAGCCAGCCCGACGCGCGGCCGCCGGGTAGGTGTGGGGGAACTTGAGGCATTGCGATCTCCGGGTCGGTGTAGGTGCCGACATGAGACCGTGCGCGCCGTTCTAAGCGGGTGATTGCGACAGCGTAACGGCGTTACGATGTCGCGGAGCTGCCGCGCGGGGCGCTCCGGTGAGGGGTTACCGGGGTCTGGGGAACGTCGCGGTCGGGAGGATTGACCGGCGCAGCGAGGCAGCCGGCACGCGCGTTCCGGTCTTGTGCTCGATCTCAGACAGGCATGCCACTGAGAATTCCCGCCAGCTCAGATACCGCGCCGGATCGCGCTGCCACGCGCGAAAGAATTCCTTGGCGACTCGATGAACGTCGCGCTTCCATACTCGAGGGCCGCGTGCGCCGGGTCGCTGGCGTTTGGAGCGCTCCTGCATGGTCGGATCACGCTTGCCGATGCCGGCGAAGCCGAGCAGCCAATAGGCGTCGATGGTGCGCGCGTTGAGGTATTCGTTGATCTGGAACGGCGCGAGGTCGAGCACGGTGCGCCTGAATCGCGCGCCTTCTGCGCGGCGCTTCTCGGCGGCCTGAAGTCGCAAATCCCACTCGGCGGCAACCCTCGCCAACGGCACGGCGTTGCGGTCGCTCTGCGCTGTCTTTCGCTTTGTCATGGCGCTATGCCTTTCGCGCGCGGATGTCGCGCACGTTCGTCTGAGCGGTGGTGCTGAAATTCGGCAGCGCGGCGCGGATCGCGTCGTGCACCTGAGATTCGGCCAGGTGGCCGTAGTGC
>JAKAVX010000608.1 GCA_021827465.1 Deltaproteobacteria bacterium
GAGTCCGATCGCCTCGAACGAGTACTCGACGCCCGTCCCGCCGGTCATCGAACGGATCGCGTCCACCGGATCGTTGTTCGATGCGTCCACCGTATGGGTCGCGCCGAAGCGCTTGGCGAGCGCGAGCTTATGCTCGAATTTGTCAACCGCGATTATCTGGCGCGCTCCGGCGATTCGCGCGCCCTGGATCACCGAGAGGCCGATACCGCCCGCGCCGAAAACCGCGACCGTCGAGCCCGGCTCGACCTTGGCCGTGTTGATGGCGGCGCCGACGCCCGTGATGACGCCGCATCCGATAAGCGCGGCGCGATCGAGCGGAAAGTCCTCGCGGATTTTGACCACCGCGTTCTCGTGCACGAGCATCTTCTCGGCGTACGAGGAAAGATCGGCGAACTGGTTGACCGCCTTGCCGTCCTGCGAAAGACGCGGCTTGTCGTCCTTGCGTCGCTGGGTCGCCGATTTGTTCGAGCAGAGGTTCGGGCGCCCCGACATGCACTGCTCGCAGTATCCGCAGAAAACCGAGAGGCACGCGATCACGTGATCGCCGGGTTTGACGTAGCTGACCTGGCTCCCGACCTTGTCGACGATCCCGGCGGCCTCATGGCCGAGGATCGCGGGCGGGGGAAAGGCGTACAGGCCGTCGACGAAATGCAGATCGCTGTGACAGACCCCGCTTGCGACCGTGCGGACGACGATCTCGTGCTCGCGCGGCTCGTCGACATCGACGTTTTCAATCTTAAGCGGCTGATTCGGTCCGTGGAAAACCGCTGCCTTCATTTTGATTCTCCTTGCCTGCCAGTTGTTCGTTGCGGCTAGTCGAACATCAGGACCGTGCGCGCCACCTCGCCGGCCTTCATCGCGCGGAACGCCTCGTTGACGTCCTCGAGACGTGCGCGCCGGCTTATCATCTCGTCGAGATTGAGCCGGCCCTGGAGATAGAAATCGAGGTACTGCGGCATGTCGATACGGAAGCGGTTGGAGCCCATGTTGCTGCCTTGCAGCTTGCGCTCGGTCAGAAACATGTAGCCGTCGATTTCGACCTTTTGCCCGATCGGAATCATCCCGATTACGGTCGCAGTGCCGCCGGCCTTGAGGCAGTAGAACGCCTGCTCGGCGGCTTTCTTGAGCCCGATCGCCTCGAAGGAGTAATCGACGCCGCCGCCGGTCATCTTTTTGATCGCGTCGACGGGATCGGAGCCCGACGCGTCGACCGTGTCGGTCGCGCCGAGCCTTTTGGCCATCGCGAGCTTCGATTCGAACACGTCAACCGCGATTATCCGCCGCGCGCCGGCGATTCGCGCGCCCTGGATCGCCGCGAGTCCCACGCCGCCCGCGCCGAACACCGCAACCGTCGAGCCCGGCTCGACCTTGGCCGTCTTGAGCGCGGCGCCGACGCCGGTCGTGACGCCGCATCCGATAAGCGCGGCGCGGTCGAGCGGAATATCGTCGCGGATTTTCACGACCGCGTTCTCATGCAGCAGCATCTTCTCGCAGTAGGACGAGACGTCGAGGAACTGGAAGATGGGGTTGCCCTTCTGCGAAAGCCGCGGCTTGTCCGACATCGGGCGCTGGGTCGCCGACTTGTTCGAGCATCGGTTCGGATGGCCCGACATGCACTGCTCGCAGGCTCCGCAGAAGACCGAGAGACACGCGATCACGTGATCTCCAGGCTTGACGTAGCTGACCTGTTTGCCCACCTCTTCGACGATACCGGCAGCCTCGTGACCGAGGATTGACGGCGCGGGATACGGATAAAGCCCATCGACGAAATGGAGATCGCTATGGCATACGCCGCTTGCGACCGTCTTGACCAGGACCTCGCGATCCTGCGGCTTGTCAACCTCGACGTCCTCGATAGTCAGTGCCTGGTTCGGCCCATGGAACACGGCGGCTTTCATTCAGAATGCTCCTTTACGCGATATCGATCCGGCGAATACCTCGGCGCAATCAAGACGCTGGCGCACCGTGGTGCGGCGTAAATTCTACTATCACATTATTGCCGTATTACCAGCGCCGAAGTGCCCGCGGCGCAAGGCGCTGGCGTCGCGCGCGTGCGCGTAAAAGGATGATCGCGGCTCCGGAGCTTGTTACGGGAAGTACTGGACGGAAGTCTTCGCGGTTTCGATTACCGGCACGCCGGGGATCTGCGCGGCCGGCGAGTCCGCGCGCGCGAACAGGGCCGAATCGCCGTCGCGGTAGACCAGCTTCCATCCCGCTTGCGACTCCATCAGCTTGAACGCGGGCATCGTGGGCGCAATCAGCACGAAATCCGGTGGATACTTCTCCAGCACCTGCGCGCCGCCGGGAAGCGCGAACTGAAAGCGCAGGTACATGCCAATCAAGCTGATCGGAAAGACCGTGTCGTAACGGCCGTCGATAAAAATCCTGCTGCCCGGTTCGAGATGCCAGATCAGGTACTCGCCCCATGTGAAAGTTCCGAGCACGTTTCCCTGAAGATGATGCTGCTTCATGAAGCGCACCGCGCCGGCCGGATAGGGTTCGCCAGTCTTCATCCGGGCGGAGAAAAGTCCGGTCTGGAACGCGACCAGAATCGCAAGCACCGTTACGGCAAGTTGATTGGCGCGGCTCGAGCGCTCGGGCGAGGGATCGGGAGCCAGGCCCAGTCTTTCGCGCCGGCGCGCAATCGCGACTCCCAGATGGCGAGTGAGCGGGGTTGCGGTCGCAATCACCGCGATCGGCAGGTTGCGGATCGCGACGAAGGTCGAAACGATCATCATCGCGGCCACGGCCACCAGTGGGAGATCGTCAGTCGTCGGCGCGCGCCAGAGCGAAATCCCGAGCGCCGCGAACAGCATCACGGCGATTGCGATATAAACCACGCCGCCCGGCTTCGAATACCATTGCCCCAGTATGGCTATCGGCAGCGACTGCCAGTCCATCACCACCTTGCCGGTGTACGGATTTCCGAGCGCGCGAAGCACCGCGAGCCAGATACCCG
>JAKAVX010000609.1 GCA_021827465.1 Deltaproteobacteria bacterium
ATATTATCCCTCGTTAATAAGATGTCTGCGGCAGTGGCCGAGGCCGAGCGGAGCGGTAACATGGCGGCGCTCGCGGCGTTCGCGCGCGAGCTGCGAGATACCTACCGGTTTCAGGCCGACCTCGAGTCAAGGTCGGCCGAAGCCTCGAACGCGTTGACGCTGCGGATCGAGCACGTCGGCGGGGTGTGCTACAAGTGCCCAAAATGCGGGGAAGTCGTTTATTTAGAGCCGTTTACGGAGCAGCGTAGCTCCTAGTTAACATAATGTTCGTTATCAGACGCTGATGGTCCAAATGGCTGATAACAAAGACCTTATCGGATGCTACCAGGATAGCCGGATGGCCGTGTCGATCCTAGCCGACGGGCGCGTCCGGGTCGAGGTTGGGCGCATAACGTGGTTCGAGTGGCTAATCGGACGGCCACCCCGGCTCCCCCAAAAGCAGCCGTATGGCATGCTACCACCCACAGGTACGCCCGGTGAAAGGGGTGGCTAAAGGGGCGTTGTGTGCGAGTGAGGAGCGACGGATCTGGTATTCGCCTCCGCATGCAGCTGTACGGCGGGTTCCGGTTGGCTCAGGATGCCCCAGGTTCAATTGTTTTGAGGCGAGCAGGCTCTGGCATGGATTTTGGCGAGCGATTCGTCCTGAGGCCTGCCAGGTGGCTTAAAAGCGAAATTGCTGATTTAGCTTGACAGAAGGATCGAAGGTGGTAGGGTAATGAGCGATGAGGTGGGTGGGAAGGCGGGGGCGATGTCCACGGTGTGGCTCGACGAATGCGTATTACAGGGTGCGCAGCGACGACTTACAATGCCGTCGGTGTGGGGCGGCGTTCAGGGGGAGATATGCCAGAGAATCCGGTGGAGGGAAAGAGCGGAAGCGGGCCGGAGACACTGAAGTTCGAGGCAGAGCGGCGGAGGGAGCGGGAGGCGCACCAGGCGCTAGTAGCGATGGCGCGCGAGGCGCTCAAGGCGGCGCTAGCGGGGACAGAGCTTCGGCCCTCGCTAATAGAAGCGGCATTCAGCGAGAACCTGCGATTCCTGCACGAGGCTGACCTAGAGCGTTTCCGGGCGGCTGAGCGACGCAATTTCCTCTTCGAGCAGCAGTGGGCGAGGAGGGCGAAGGGAGGAGCCGAAGATGCCTCAGCTGGGGGTCACGATACGCCTGCAGCCGAAGCAGCAGCTTCTCGAGCGGCTCGTTGAGTGCTCTGAAGCTTCGGTGCTTGGCTACGGGGGCTCGCGTGGAGCTGCGAAATCATTTGGAATTGACTCGATCGCGATCGCGCGTCGCCTGAGATACGAGCGCACGAAGTGCGCGATTTTCCGGCGGACTTCGGATCTT
Source organism: Deltaproteobacteria bacterium (assembly GCA_021827465.1). The sequence continues at coordinate 1,337 of JAKAVX010000609.1, forward strand.
GTGCGGGAATCGCACAGCGACAAGATATTCGAGCACTGGCCCGAGCTCGTGAAGTTCTGGCGCGCCTCCGACCGCGAGATCCTCTTTCCCAACCATTCGAAAATTGCCTTTCGATACGCCGAGACCGCGGCGGACGTGAAAGCGCACATCGGGAAGGAGTACATGGACGTTTTCGTTGACCAGGCGGAGGAATTCTCCGAGGACGAGCTTAACGTGCTGCGCTCACTCGCTCGGGTGAGTGGACGTCGTCGGGCGCTGGCTCGATTCGTCCTAGCGTTCAATCCTGGAAACGTTGGAGCGCCTTATCTAGAGCGTGTATTCATCAAGCGAAACTACACGGTCGAAGAGCGCGCAGCAGCGAAGAAATCTGGAGTTGAAGTCGAGCAGGATTATCAGTACGTGCAGGCCTACGGCTGGGACAACTGCGAGTGGGGGCGCAGCGAACTAGAGAGCGATGGAGTCACTGAGGAAGATTACTACCGGAAGTGGACGGAGGACGAGCGATTCCAATTCTTCATCTCTCGAACCGCCTACGGACGCTATCTCAACGGCCTGGCGCCGGCGCTTCGCGTAGGCTGGCTCCTCGGCTCATTCGAGAAATACGCCGGGCAGTACTTCGATTGCTGGAATCCGTCAGCCCACGTGAAGCACCTTCCGCCGCTCTCCTACGGCGCGATATGGCTTGGGATCGATTGGGCGTTCGTGCACGATGCCGCCTGCCTTTGGCTCACGCAACCCGCCGTGAAGCTCACAAGCGTTTACCGAGAGTACGTCGAATCCGGGCGCTCTCCGAGAGCGCTCGCGCAGGAGATTATCGACAAGACCCCCGAGGACGAGCGTCCGCGCGTCCGGCAGATCTTCCTCTCCCACGAAGCCTTTGGACGACGCGACGAGCGTGACACCATTGCGGCGCAAATGGGGCAAGTATTCCGCCAGGCGGGGATGCCGTGGCCAATTCGCGCCTCCCGCGATACCGGGGACCGCTACGGGCGCTACGGAGGCCCCGCGCTAATCTATGATATGCTCAAGGCCGGAGAGCTTATCATCAGCCCCACCGCTCGGCGCCTGATTGCCGCCATCCCGCTCGTCTCGCGCGACGAGCAGGAGCCGGAAAAAATCGTTAGCTTCGCTGGCGACGATCCGGTTGACGCTCTGATCTACGGAACGAAAGATCGCCTCGGGGCGACGGCGATGCCCGCCGAAATGAAGCTGCGAGAAGAGGCTGACGCCATTGCCGACCCGGTCAGCAGACGCTATTTTCTGATTCGCAGATGGATGGAGGGGTCGCCCGCCGCAGCGGTGACGCAGGCAATTCCGTCCGAGTGGGGAGGAACGCTGTGATCTTTGCGTTCGGTCGTCGGTCGAGCGAGGAGCTGCGGCTGATGCGCCAGGCGCTCGCGCAGGCAGCCGGACTACCCGACGCCATTCGAGCACGCGACGCAGCGCTTCAAGAGCTCGCGCGAGAGCGAGCTCTGCACGTTGAAACGCACCGCGCACTCGCTGAGGCTACCGGGCCACGCGCTCGCGCCGCCTTAAAGCGAGAGATCGAGCAAGAGCGCATCCGCAGGATACGCCAAGAGATCGAGCGTGAGATTGCGCCGGAACAGCGCGACAGGGTGGACT
>JAKAVX010000610.1 GCA_021827465.1 Deltaproteobacteria bacterium
AAACTGACCGGGAATAAACCAGACTTGTGCGCCCGCGCCGATGCGGCCATCGGGGGTGACGTGCAGCGTCAAGGGCCGCGAGCCGCGCTAGGAAGGCTTCAGCCGGGCGCTGCCGCGCGCGTCGTATTCGATCCAGCTCTCGGGGTAGTCCTCGTCGCGATTGTCGAATGTGAAGTCTGCATCACCCACCGGGTGAAGGGTGACGAAGCCGAACTGCTCGACCCCATCGCCACCCTCTGCCGGCTGGTCATCATCCTCGGGCGTCGGAGGCGCATCGTCGATGCTGCGCGGGAGTGCTTTCCTCGTTCCGTCCTCATCTACGAGACGAACGGGATGGTACTCGTGCCCGCACTCGCGGCAGAAGTGCACCGGGTAGAGGCGCTTCTCAGGTTGGTTCGGGAGGAATTGTTGCCCGTCGACTGTGACGGTGCGCCGACCGGCAGGCTCGAGCGTGGAGAAGGCGTGCCCGGCGCCGGAAATGAACTGATGTAGCTTGAAAGCGAAGAAGCTGTGCGCGCTCGACTGCTCGTCGTGGGTGCGGTCCGCTTCGGGAACGCTCGAGATCAGCAGAAGGTCCCGGAGCGCAACTCTGCACGCCGCTTCGGAGCGACCCGACGCAGCGGCCAGTGCGCAGACTGCCTCGGTCACTGTCATAGGTCGCGCACGAACCCATCGCTGGTCGACCTCGGCGAAGGTGACGCCGAGCCGGGTCTCGACCCAGATCGACAGCGGATGTTTCGACAGTTCGGCGTTGGTGATCGTCGGCGGGATGCCTGCATCGATGGCCGCGCCAAGCGCGTGTGTCACTGAACTCGAGTTCGCCGAGGGATCGGTGATGCGCTCGAGCGTTTCGACGACGACGTTGCTTTCGGGAATGGATGCCGCGAACAACTTGGAGGCGACACGCGCTACGACTCTGCTCTTGTCTTCAATCGATCCTTCGCTCGCCATGGTCGCTGAGGTACCGATGCACTGAAGCTTCTCGGGGCTCAGGCGCTCGCGCACGCGGCGCACGAGCAGGGCGACATCGGCGCCCTGGCGACCCCGATAGGTATGCAACTCGTCGAGGACGAGGAAGCGCAGGCCGACGCAGTTGTCGATGACGCGACGGTCGACCTCGTCCTGCCTCGTCATCAACAGCTCGAGCATCATGAAGTTGGTGAGCAGGATGTCGGGCGGGTTGTCGGCGATGCGCTTGCGCTCTTCCGTGTCTTCCTGACCCGTGTACCGGGCGAAGGTGATCGGCGGCGCGCCAGCAACGTTGTTGACAAACTTGCCGAGCTCCTCGAGCTGCGAGTTCGCGAGCGCGTTCATCGGGTAGATGATGATGGCGCGCGTTCGTGCCTGGCTCCCGCGCTTCTTTTCGGTGAGCACCCGATGCACGATCGGGATGAAGAAGCAGAGCGACTTGCCGGAGCCCGTGCCCGTAGTGACGACGTAGCTCTCACCAGCCTCCGCGAGGGCGATTGCCTGTTCCTGGTGTTTGTAGAGGGAGAGCGGCGCGCCTTTCGTCTGGAAGATGTCCGCGCAGGCCGGATCGAGAGCACCTTGCGCCACGAGGCTCTGGATGTCGGTCGTCCGCTTGTAGCTCGGGTTGATCTGGATTAGCGGCTCGGGCCAGTAGCGCTCCTCCGCGTAGATCGCTTCGACCTGCGCCTTGATGTCGGGCGCGTGGATCGTTGTGAACGAGGTGGCAAAGTGCTTGTATTCGTCGATGACGGAATCGCGGAGCGCGAAGATGTCGAGCGCCGGGCTCGCGGTGACGGCGCTCATCGGTCGCGCTCCAGTTTCTGGACGGACAGCGGCGAGTGGTTTCGGTCAGCGGCCATGCGGGCCTCCGTCGTCCTTGGCCTGGCGCGACTGCGCCGCCAGCCAGCGGTCGAACTCGGTGCGCGTGATGCGCCACTGGCCGCGGATCTTGAAAGCCGGGATCTCACCCGCCTGAGCCATCGTGTAGACGGTCTTCTCGGCGAGCTTCAGGAGCGCGGCGGCTTCCTTGATGGTCAGGACCTCATCGGGCATGGCGTTTTATCGATTGAATACAGGATGCCGACGGTATCAGAATCCAAAGGATTCCGGCATACTTCATTGGAAGGAGCCGGACCCCTATGCGGTATGCTCAGGGACTATGCCGGAGTTGGACCCTTGGACGGGAAAGGATCGAGGTGGCGTACTCGACCCCGAGTCTGCGCGTCTTCCGGGTGCTGGAGCAGTTAATGGAGATGTATGGCAAGCCTCGTGCGCTGCGCCTCGACAATGGGGCCCGAGCTGACCGCTGTTGCCTTCACCGGATGGAGTGCAGAGAACGGAATCGAAGTCCGCTTCATCCAACCCGGAAAGCCAGATCAGAACGCCTTCATCGAACGCTTCAACTAAGACCTATCGCGATGAGGTTCTCGATGCCTATGTGTTCGAGACGATCGAGCAGGTGAGCGAGATCGCCGATACCTGGCTGAGCGAATACAACGAGGAGCGGCCCCATGACAGCCTCGGCGTGTGCCGCCTCTTCCCTTTCGCCCGAGGCCACCAGCAGCCCGGGAGTCTACTTACTAAACTGTGTCCTAGATCGGGGACGCTAGAGACCAACGTAGTTGTGTTGGTTCGCGCGCCGTCCTTGCGCATCCAGCCGCGTCACTGCATGACCACCCGCAAAAACTGGAACCAAAACTGGAACCAATTGTTATCTCGAACCTGGAACCAATGGTTCTGGAGAGAAAAAACTCTAATGAAATCAATGGTCGGGGTGACAGGATTTGAACCTGCGACACCTACGTCCCGAAGGTCCACTCGCGTCCATCGGCAGGAATATGTCGGCTTGGGGTATATGATGGGGTACCGAAGGTCGGTGTGAAGTTATTAGACAATAAAAACAACGGGATACGGAAGAATTCGATCCCCCGCCGCTCCACCATTTCTCCCAGATCGCTGATTTCTCAGCGATTTTCTCCCGATCCGAGG
>JAKAVX010000611.1 GCA_021827465.1 Deltaproteobacteria bacterium
CGGCGCACGGGCGCTATCTCGCCCGCGACGGCGCGCAGCGCCAGGGCGAGAAGGGACTCGGCTTCAACGCCGAACGCGACGACCTCGACCTCGCCAAGTTGCTCGGCGGCTGGCAGAAGGCGGGCGACGAGCGGCTTTTCCGCCTCATCGTCTCGCCGGAAAACGGCGCCCAACTGGATCTACGCGAGCACGCGCGCGAGCTGGTCGCACAGATGGAGCGCGACCTGAACACCCGGCTTGAATGGGCCGCGATCGACCATCACAACACCGACAATCCGCATCTTCACCTCCTCATCCGCGGACGCGACGAGCAAGGCCGGCCGCTGTCGATCGATCGCGGCTACATCCAGTCGGGCATCCGCGCCCGAAGCGCCGAGATCGCCAGCCGCGAGCTTGGCCTTCGCTGCGAACGCGACGTGCTGAAAGCGCGCGGAGCGGTGGTCAGACGCGAGCAGTTCACCGAGATCGACCGCGAGCTTCTGCGCCGCGCCGATGGAAACCACGTCGTCAGCTTCGACGGCAAGCAACCGCGTGGCGAGGCGGCGCGCGAGCGGCGGGCGCAGGAAACCGCGCGGCTCAAGTTCCTTAATCGCATGGGGCTTGCGCACAAGATCGACTCGGCAAGCTGGCGGCTTGAACCCAGACTGGAGCGGACGCTTCGCGAGCGCCAGCTTTCCATCGACATCATCAAGAGCCGTGCGCAGCATCGCGATCAGATCCTCGACCAGCGCGCGCCGCTGGCCATCACCAAGCTCACGCCGGGCCAGGAGCTTACCGGACGCGTGGTCGGAACGGGCCTCGAAAACGAGGAGCGTGACCGCCGCTACCTGATGCTCGAAGGGACCGACGGCAAGCTCCACTACGTTCGCCAGACGCCGGCCATTATCCGCGCGCGCGGCGCCGGAAAGATTGGATTCGGCGAGGTCGTAACGCTGGAAACGCGCGAGTTCGAGAAGGACGGGCGCAAAGTGAAGTACATCCGCGTCGAGCGGCACGGCGAGCTGCGCGCGCTGCAAACCGACAGGCAGATTGGCAACCGGCTCGATCTTGAAACGCTCAAGGTGGTCGAGCGCGATGGGCGGATCGACACGCGCGGCTGGAAAGGTTTTGCCGCGAAATGGCGGCAGGCGATGGAGGACCGGCTGCCGGTGCTGGAGCAGGCCGGACTAATCGTCCGCCATTACTCCTCCAGCCGCGATTACTTCGTGCCGCCCGGCGCCGAGCAGAAGCTTCGCGCCGAAATCGCGGCGCGCGAACGCCGCGAGCGACAACAACAACAGGGAAAGGAGCGTACACGCTGATGGCAGCAACATCCCTACCGTACCGGCCGCCGGGCAATCCGGCGCACAATAGGATAGCGACGATCGTCGCCCTTACTGCGGCGCTGATCGCCTTTCTGGCGCTGTGGGCGGCGACCGAGAGGGCAGCCGCGATGCTCGGCTACGCGACCCCTCTCGGCGAACCGGTCACGACGCTTCCTCTCATCGGACCGGTTTACGCCCCATGGGCGATCCTTGTGTGGGCATGGAAGTGGCGCAATGCCGCCGAGGCGAGCGCGGTATTCGCCAACGCCATGCGGTTGTTCGAGTATCCGTCGCTCGCGGCGGCGCTGCTGGCGATGGCAGCGGCGCGGCTGGTGCGCGGAATTGCGCCGCGCATCCACGACCTTCACGGCTCCGCCCATTGGGCGAACGCACGCGAGGTTAGAGCCACGGGGCTTCGCGACGCCGCGAGCGGCGTCTATGTCGGCGCGTGGCGCAACGGAAGCAGAATTTGTTATCTCCGCGACGGCGGACCGGCCCACGTGCTCGCCTTCGCGCCGACTCGCAGCGGCAAAGGCTCCGGCATCGTCATCCCCACGCTGCTCGATTGGCCGGAGAGCGTCGTGGTCCACGACATCAAGGGCGAGAACTGGGCGCTGACCGCCGGCTACCGCCAGCGCAACCTGGGCAATCTCTGCTTCCGATTCGATCCGACCTGCACCGACGGCAAGGGAGCGCACTTCAACCCGTTGTGCGAGGTCAGGCTCGGCGATGAAGAAGTCAAGGACGCCCAGAACATCGCCGACATGCTCATCGATCCGTCGGGCAACGCGCCGCGCGACCACTGGGACTTAACGGCCCACGACCTCCTGACCGCGGTCATTCTCCATATCCTATACGCCGAGCCGGAGAAGACGCTCGCGCGCTGCCTGAGCTTTCTCGCGCCGCCGGACCGCAGCCAGGACGATGCGTTGAAGGAGATGATCGATGTGCGCCACCCGCGCGAAATCACGCACGCGGTTATCGCCGGAGCGGCCCAGGCGGTCCTGAGCAAGAGTCCCAACGAGCGCGCTTCAGTGCTCAGCACCGCGGTGCGCTGCCTGAACCTCTACCGCGATCCGATTGTCGCCGCCAACACCGCCGACTCGCACTTCGCCCTTGCCGACCTGATGCATCACGAGCGGCCGGTGAGCCTCTATCTCACCGTTCCGCCGTCGGACCTCACCCGCACGCGCTCGCTGATACGCCTTTTGCTCGCGCAGCTGGGCGCGCGGCTCACCGAGCGGCTGCATACGCATGACGGCTCGGCGCCGCTGCGCAGGCTCTTGCTGATGCTCGATGAGTTTCCGGCGCTGGGCCGGCTCGACTTCCTGCAAACCGCGCTGTCCTACGCGGCCGGCTACGGCATCAAGGCGTGCCTCATCGCCCAGGACCTGTCGCAGCTTTACGCCGCCTATGGAAAGGACGAATCGATTATCTCGAACTGCTCCGTCCGGGTGGCGTTCGCGCCCAACAAGATCGAAACCGCGCGGCTGGTCTCCGAGATGGCGGGCGTCGCCACCGTCCGTCACGAACATCGAACCCGTTCGGCCTCGGGCACGAGCGTGTCGGAACCCGCGTCGCAGCGTCCGCTGCTAACGCCTGACGAGGCGATGCGCCTCCCCGACGATGCGGCGCTGATCTTCGTCACCGGC
>JAKAVX010000612.1 GCA_021827465.1 Deltaproteobacteria bacterium
GCGCAAGCGGTATCCATGCTCCGGCCGTGAAGTCCGCGTGGGGATCGCGATGATGCGCCTCGTGCAGCGGTGTCACGAAGGTGCGGTAGACGTGGCTCATGAAGCCGTGGATCACGTACTCGACGAACGTCCAAGCAAAGAGCCCGAGCACGAAGAGCGCCACTTTCGCCGCCATCACGGTGGTTCCGCTTGTCCTTCCGATCCGGGTTTCCGAAGCCGCCAAGGAATATAGCATCCGGCGCGGCGATCTCCGCGCGAGCGAGAGCGGAGATTTGAAAAAATTATCCCTCGGGGCGAAAAGTGAAACTGGGGTATCGGGCCCGCCGAAGGGGAAATCAGGCGGCACGCTCGCGCTTCGCTGTCGCTATCCAAAGCAGCGTATGATTTTCTTAACCTCGCAAACACATACAAGGGGACGGTCCCTGACGGCGCCAGGCGAAAAGGTGCAACTCGCCGCGCGCCATTGTATGTTATTAGAAGAGGGCTGAATTTCGCTCTCTCCGAATCGTCGGATAAATTATGCAAGGCACGATTTGGGCGCTGGCCGATGCCCGCTGACCCAATCGACCCACTTCCAGGAGGACTGCATGGTCAAGAAAGTAGGCGCCGTACTGGTCGGCGTCCTGATCGGGCTCGTTATAGCCTTTGCACGAGCCGGAGCTTTTCCGTTCTGGGGCTCTAAGGACCAGAGTAAGGCCGGGCCGCACGCCAAGGTTTCACCGCAGGTCGTCGAAAGCCAGGCGGCCAAGACCGTGGCTCCCGCCCCCGCGAATCAACCCGAGCCGGTCGGGCATGAGGTGGTTTCATCCTTTGCGCCGCTCGTAAAGCGGGTGATGCCGACTGTCGTCAACGTAAGCGTCGTGCAGGAAATCAAGGTTCAGGGCTTCGGCTTGCCGTTCGGACCTCCGGGAGAAGGCGAACAGGGTCCGGGCGCGCAACAGGCACCGCAGCAAGGACCGCCGCAGGGACCGAATGCTCCGTTCAATCCCTTCGAACAGTTCCGCCGCTTTTTCGGACCGCAGATGCCGCCGCGCGAGTACAAGCAGCATGGACTCGGCTCGGGCGTTATCATCTCGCCCAGCGGCTATATCCTGACCAACAACCACGTGGTGGGCGGCGCCGAACAGATCCACGTCACCCGGATGGACGGGCGCGAGTTCAAGGCCAAGGTGATAGGACGCGATCCCAAGACCGACCTTGCCCTCATCAAGATCAACACCAAGGATCCGCTGCCCTACGCCACGCTCGGCAACTCCGACCAGACCAACATCGGCGACTGGGTGGTAGCGATCGGAAACCCGTTCGGCTTCAACCTGACCGTTACCGCCGGAATCGTCAGCGCCAAGGGCCGCGTGCTCGGCGGCAGCTACGACAACTTCATCCAGACCGACGCGTCGATTAACCCGGGCAACTCGGGCGGTCCGCTGTTCAACACGCAAGGCCAGGTAATCGGCATCAACACGGCGATCTACAGCCGCACCGGGACATTTGCCGGTATCGGATTCGCGATCCCGTCGAATCTCGCCGAGCACGTGATGGATCAGCTCAAGAAGTACGGCCACGTGATCCGCGGATGGCTCGGCGTCGAGATCCAGGAGGTCACGCCCGACCTTGCGCAGTCCTTCGGGCTGCCGAGACCGGAGGGCGCGCTGGTCGCCAGCATCACCAAGGGCGGACCGGCCGAAAAGGCGGGAATCCAACGCGGCGACGTGATCATCAAGTACGACGGCAAGACCGTCAACAGCGAGCATCAGCTGCCCGTGCTGGTGGCGGATACCGCGGTCGGCAAGGACGTCAAGGTCGAGGTCATCCGCAACGGCAAGCACGAGATTCTTACCGTCAAGACCGGTGAACTCAAGGAGCAGCCGGTCCAGACGGCCAAAGCCGAAGAAACCGGCGGCAACTGGGGAATGCAGGTCGGCGAGATTACTCCGGAGATAGCCAGCCAGCTCCATCTCAAGGTGGAAAAGGGCGTGGTTATTCGGCGTATCGCGCCCGACTCACCCGCTGCCGACGCGGGACTGCAACCCGGCGACGTCGTGCTCGAGGTGAACAAGAGCAAGGTCGCTTCGCTCAACGACTTCCTGAGCGAGGTCAAGAAGGCCAAGTCTGCCGGCAAGGGCGCGCTGCTGCTGGTCCAACGCGGCAACGCGACGCTGTACACCGTCGTCAAGGCCAAGAGCTAGACCGAGTAACCGATAGCAGGCCACGCAGAGGGCGCGGTGTCCGTTGCGAAGCGGCGCCGCGCCCGACTTTTTTGCGCCGCCAACGGATATCGGCGGCGCCGCTTTCGCCGCCGCGCGCCGGATGCTACGCCTGTTTGCCGGGCGATGGGTTCGCTCAGAAAATACGACGTCGTCATTGCAGGCGCCGGACCGGCCGGGCTCGCAACCGCGCTCTACCTGCTGCGTGACAGACCCGCGCTCGCGGGCCGTGTCGTCGCGCTCGAGAAGTCGCGCCATCCCAGGGTCAAGGTCTGCGCGGGCGGCCTGATTCCCAAGACGATGCTCGCGCTCAGGGAGCTTGGCCTTGAACTCGGAGTTCCCACCGTCGAAGTGATTCGCGGCGTTGCCAGGACCGAAGCCGGCAACGTCGACCTGTACCGCGGCGATCCGCTCTGCACCGTCGTCAGACGAAGCGAGTTCGACGCGCGCCTGGCGCGAGCCGCTCGCGAAGCCGGGCTGGAAATGGTCGAAAATTGCCGCGTGCTCGACGTTGCGCAATCCGAAGGCGAAGTCCGGCTTAAGACCGAGCGCGGAGTCTTCGACACCGGACTCCTTATCGGCGCCGATGGCTCCGGAAGCCGCGTTCGCGCGAGCGTCTTCGGCTTCGCCAAGGAGTCCGTCGGTCGCGCCGTAATGATCGATCTTCCGGTCGATCCCGAGCGCACGTCCGAATTCGTCGAGCGCCGGTACCGGTTCGACTTCCGATGCGTCGGCGCGGGCGTGAGCGGCTA
>JAKAVX010000613.1 GCA_021827465.1 Deltaproteobacteria bacterium
CAAGTTGATCGCGTCCAACCATACCTACCGCCTGCAGGGCAAAAAGATTTACAAGCTGACTGGGCAGCACTACGAGGTCACGGACGGATTTTTCACCACCTGCGGATGCGGTGGCGACACGCCTGACTGGGCCATTTCCGGAGCAGACATCGATGTGCATGTCGGTCAGAACGGAGTGGCGCGCCATGGCCACTTCGACGTCCTTGGCTATCCTGTAGTTCCGCTGCCGTACGCGCTCTTCCCAACCGACAGTACGCGTCAGACCGGCTTCCTGAGCCCGCGCGTTGGCTATTCCAGTCTGCGCGGCGCACAGTATTTGCAACCGTTCTATTGGGCGATCAACAAAAGTTCGGATGCGACAATCGCGCTCGATGTCGAGACCGCCCAGCGCGCGGGTCTACTCGGCGAGTACCGGCTGCAAAACGGCGTCGACGACTACCTGCGGTTTGATGTGGCGTTCATGAACGAGGGGCTGCGTTCCCAGGCCTCGCGCGTCAACGATGTTGTCGACACCCAGATCGCCGATCCGCACATTCCGATTGACCGCTACAACCTCATCGGTATGATGCGCGAGCACATCACCGACAATCTCGTCGCCTATGGCGACGCGATCTCGGACAGCGACAGCCTCTACCTGCGCGAGTCCAACATCTGGACACTGTCCAAGGGCTTCGGCAACAGCTTCAACACGATGGACGACGCTGTGTCGCATTTCGGCCTGATCGATAGTTTTGAAAATAGTTACGCGCAGCTGGACGGGACGTGGAACCAGGACCTGATTCAGCCACAGCGATTCGCGCTGCAGACGCTGCCGGAGTTTCTGCTAAGCGGGCGGCGCGAACTGTTTGGCGGGCTGGCGTATGCAGACTACGACGTGCAGGCCGACGATTTTTGGCGCGCAGAGGGTGTGACAGGCGTGCGCTTGGACATCAATCCGCAGATCACGGTGCCGTGGCGTCTGGGTGATTATGTCTTCGGCTGGGGCAGCGTGGGCATGCATGAGACGCTTTACGACGTCTCCGGCAATCAGATCGCGGTGACTCCGGTGGGCACCCACGGGCTCAAGTGGAACAACGCGCTTTCACTGGGGCCGCTGGTCAACGGCGGGTTCAGCACGCGTGAGCTGCCCTATGCCAACTTAGGCGCACAGACCATCCTCGAGAAGATTTACAACGTCAACTGGAAATCGATCGACAAGCTCAAGCATACCGTTGAGCCCTTCGTTTATTACAACTACGTGCCGGTCGTCGATCAGAACGACCTCCCAATCTTTGATCAGCTTGACCGCATCGAGGCGCGAAGCCTGGTGAGCTTCGGCGCGATGTCGCGGATTTACGCCCATACCGCGCCGCATCTGGAGATGCCACAGGGCAATACAACGCAGAGCGATATAGAAGAGCAGCAGGAAAATGATCAGTTGGCCGGCGCTTCTGTGCCCGTGACCTCGGCAGGGACGGTGAGCGAGCTGGCTGAGTTCCAGCTATGGCAGGCTTACGACACCAGCCACGCAATCGCCAAGGGGGGCTCGCGCTGGTCCGATCTGGAGGGATCGGCGACGATATTGGCGAGCAATTGGGCCTCGATAGGCTCACAACTCGGCTACGATCCGCGCGACTCGATCATTACCTATTCCAGTATTTATTTCACGATGCAGCCGCCATGGAACATGACCACGCCGAGCCTGTACATGGGCCGCGCGCTGACCGGCTCTTTTCTCCAGCTTTCTTACAACTACATCGCGTCCGGCCCGACCGCGCTGCAGCCCGGAATCAATTCGTCATTTTTCCAATTTATTACACTGCGCGCCTACTATGACCTGTTTGACCGTGCGGGTGTGTTTTTCGCCCCTTCCTACGACATCGCCAACAGGCAATTGCTTTCGACCGAATACGGCGTGCGTATCAAGTCGCCCTGCGACTGCTGGGCGTTCGACATCGGCGTGACCAAATCGATCAATCCCACCGAGACCGCTGTGCAGTTCATGGTCACGCTGGGAGGAATCGGCTCGATTGGCCAAAACCCCTTCGGCCGCAGCCCTTTCCAGCACGCTATGAGCGTGCTCCCAGGCTTCTAGCTCTCGCCGCTTACGCTGCAGCGGTTCCCCTCGCGGGTTCCCGCGCATCAACTCGCCCTCGTGACGGTGTCGCCGCGGACATTGCAACCGTCTGGGCAGCGCGCGACCCCCGAGATCGCTGCTGTAGCCTGTGGGAGATTTGCCGCGTTGCGCGCCGAACGCTGGACCGCAAGTGGATTACGCTCGCGCGCGCGAGTTCCGAGCTGCCGCGCGGCTAGCTGCGGCGGGCAGTTTAATCCTCATGTAATCGTTCCGAGCGAACCCCATAATGTTCGCGCCGCTAATCTCGCTGCGGTTTTGGGGGTCATTTGCCTCGAATCGCAATGGGAGGAACGATCATCATGGGAAAAATGCGAAAGAAAAAATGGATGGCTCTGGCCGCGCTGGGTGCGATGCTCTCGGGTCAGGCTCAAGCGCCGCTCTCCTACGCCCGGGGCTCGAACGACAACATAACCAGGACGCCGATCAAGCACGTGATGCTGATAATCGGTGAAAATCGCACCTTCGACAACGTCTTTGGCACGTACGTCCCGCCCAAGGATCAGACTGTGTGGAACCTGCTGTCGGAGGGGATCGTCAAGCCGGATGGCTCGCCCGGCCCGAACCATAGTGTGGCCCAGCAATATCAGGCGACCGACGGCACGACTTACTCCATCAGCCCCACCAAGGGCGATCCCTACCAGAATTTGCCTGCACCGAATGTTGGCGGACCCACTACCGCCTTTTTCCCAAGCGTGGAGGTCGCGGAATCGATTGAGCCCGCACTGCCCTTGTCCGAATACTACATGCTGACGATCGGTGGGACGGGAATCAGCGGTGGCGGGGTCGATACGCGCTTTACGGTCGACGGACCGCTGGCCAACGATCCCTTCGACATCACC
>JAKAVX010000614.1 GCA_021827465.1 Deltaproteobacteria bacterium
CGTCCTCGCGCTGCGCTCGGTCGCGCGCCAAGTAGCGCGCGTGCCGAGCCCATGACGCTTTGTGCAAGTTGCGCCGGAAGGAAGCCTTGACGACGCTGCGCCTTCCATAGAGGCGCTCGGGCATCCTCGCGCGGCGCCTGGCGCCGCGCGAGGATGCCTTTCCCCTGATGCCGTGCCGTTCGCGCCGCGCCGACTCGCCGCATCGCTCGTACCCACCACGGCACCAGCGGGCGCTCGCGTCGTGGCCGGCCGAGCCGGAGCTTGATTTCGACCTCCTCACGCCCGAAGAACCTAAGCCGCCCCATCGCCCGTCTCCTTGAGTAGCGCCGTTAACGCGGCTTCGAGCGAGCTCGATTCCTCGGGTGCGGTGGCTCCGAACGCTTCGAGGATTTCGTGAATCTGTCTGCTGCTGAGCATGACGGAATGAAGATCGCGCGCGCGGCTCCATGACCTCCACGCGCGTTTGGATGTCGCTCTTTCCTCAAGCTTCTGACGACCGAGAGAGGCCACCTGCGCCCGCTGTTCGGCGGTCAACGAAGCCGCCTCGTGCGCGACGCTGATCAGCACTCCAAGCAGGAAGTCGGGCGGCTCGCGGTCAAGTCCTGCAATCGCGATCAGGCCGCCAAGATTCGCGAGGTGATGGACTCTGAGTCCTTGCTCCGGCGTGTGTTCGTTCGTCGCCATCGCTCACCACGCAACAACCGGTTCCAAGACGCCACGGACGTTAGAGATCGGAACCGGTCCGAAGTAGCGGCCGTCCCAACTCCTCGGGTCGTGAAACCCAAAAAGCCACACCTCGCCCGGCGCGACGGTGCGTTTGCCCCAAGGCACGTGTGGAAGAGTCCGGGCAGCGCTGTCACGCTCGGCCACTCGGCTGTGCGGAAGCCTGGCGCCATTGATTGCGACCCATCCCCGCTCGACCTCGACCGTGTCGCCGGGGAACGCTGCGATCAGCTTTGCGACCGGCTCGGCACCGCCGGGACAAGCGCCCTTTCGGAGATATCCGCGCGCCAGTCCTTCCTGGCCGACATTGGCCGGCAGACACGCCGCAACCAGTGCCCCCGGCTTTAGCGGCTCATCAGCGGCCAACCGGTAAACTCCGGCTGACGCGGCACTGTCGGTCAGCGTGATCATGAGACCGAAGGCGTGCGCGAATACGGCTAGTAGCATCGTCACGATTACCGCTCCGAAGGACGCCAAAAGCGGCGCGCGGACCCGTTTCAGACGGCGATAAAAAACGCCTGCCGACATGAAGCCGGAGCCGGTATCGAGGCTCTTGAGTGCCGTGCTGTACGGCAGGAAGGCGTCGCCGCACCGCAGTTCCGGAAAGCGCCTGAAAGGACTGCGGAAAAAACGCGTAGGGCGGCACAGTACCGCAGATCCTTTATCTTGCCCTACGAACCCCGCGTTTTGTCCCAATCCCAACACCGCTCAAACCTCCATCAGACCCGACCCCAGCTCCACCGCTCAGACAGCATCAAGCGCCTACTCGCCTCACCTTCCCGATCCAATCGCAACCAGCGTTGCGGATGCCATCCAATTTCGATTCCGCTTCCAATCAGAAAGTACATTCGACTAAGCCTCTCTGCCGTTTGCGCTAAGCCCCTGCTCGCTCCGATCGCAACGATCCGTCCGCGTTGCTCGCTTCGCGTCGCCGACTCTCGGTAGGTTGCCGTCGAGCTCGTCGTGTATCTGCTTGACCAGGCGCGTAATCGTTTCGGTAATCGTCGCGCCGAGATCAAAACCTGCGTCGTCCGCGGCTCGGCGAAGCTCTTCGAGCTGGCCCTTGACCGATGCGGGTACCCGCACCTGAATCACCGCGCTGCGTTCTTCCTTCCGCTTCAAAACTCCCATCGCTCGACTCCTTCATTAGCCTTAGTGTTACGACTCAGTTCTTGTATGCGGCGGGAAATACCAAGTCCGCGGTGACCATCACGTTGAACTGGTAGCCCGGCCTGATCTCAATCGTTGGCGGATGATTCATCCCGTTGCCGAGCATCTGCTGGCCCACGCCGCCGAACTGCGCAGACGCAGCCCCACCTGCCATCTCGCTCGCCATCGCCCACTGATTGGGCTGGTAGTAGCCATAGGCTCCGTACCCAGCCCCGCCGCCGAACGTCGCCATCTGTCCCACCATCTCGCCCGCGCTGATCAGGCTCGTCAGCGCCGCAGTGCCGAACGTACTGAGATAATGGTTGTTGACCTGATCGGTGAACCCCGCGTAACCGGCCTGGTCGGCGCCCGGCATCTGTGGAAGATCCATGCTCGACGTGTTCGGGAAGATCAGCCGCTGCCAAGCGATCTGCACGCGTTGCTGGCCGTTCGCTGAAGCGTTGCGGTACGTGCCGATGAGTCTGCCGCCCTGCGGAATCAGTAGGCTCTTGCCGGTCGCGCTGTCGAAGACGTTCTGGCTGACCTGCGCGAGGATTGGCCCCGGCAGATCCGAGTTGATGCCGCTGACCAATACGGCCGGTATCACGCTTCCCGTCATCACCGTGTAGGCCGATGCGGGTGGATGAAGTGTCACGCTTGGATCGCTCGTCGCACTTGAGTTCGGTGCCGAGCCTTGCGCGCGACTGATGCTCGCGATCTCCAGCGTTCCGCCACCGTGAAAGGCAGATACCATCTGTGGCGATTCGAGCGCTCTCATGAACTTCTCTTCCGCCCATTGCGCGTAACGGCTCGGCGGTTGCGGCGTGTGCTGGACCGATGATTGCGTTCTCGCAATCGTCATTGCGGGAGGCGGGACGAAGGTCGCGACCACGTGAACGTGCACTCCATGCGCCGCGAGGTCTTCGATCTCGCCCTTGTTGCGCGCGGTCGCTCCCGTATCGTCCGCTGACTGCCCTGCGCCCGCGCCCTGCGCGGTCACGCCCGATGAGCGGATACCCTGTGCGGCAACGACGCCAGCAACGACGGCGACCACAACGAATCCGATGAGCAGAAGCC
>JAKAVX010000615.1 GCA_021827465.1 Deltaproteobacteria bacterium
CACGTCGATTGGCGCGCCGCCTGAGGTTCCGCCGGGTTCAGCGATGAACGAAAACGGCAACGCCGCACTGTTCCTCGATCTCGCGGGCACGCTAGTCAGGATCGACGAGTCGCGCGAACTGCCCGTCGATGCGCGCGGCAATATCGCGATCGATCTGCTGCCCGGCGTCGCGGAGAAACTCGCTCCGATGCACGATCATCTGATCTTCATTGTCACCAATCAGTCCAAGATCAAGCGCGGACGCTTCACGATGGCGGCCTTTGAAGCCGCGATGGAGGATCTCGATCGCAAGCTCGGTGATATCGTCACCGCGTGGAAGGTTTGCCCGCACGACGATGCCGACAATTGCCCCTGCCGCAAGCCCAAAGGCGGCATGATCACCGAACTGGCGGAACTCTACGGGGTGGACCTGAAGTCCTCGACGATGGTAGGAGATCAGGAAATCGACGAATTAGCGGCGCGCGCCGCCGGCGTCGGCCGCTTCGTTCCGGCCCGCGATTTCTTCGGCTGGACATAGCCACGATTCGCGTCGCGGGAGCCTGGACTGCTTGCAGGAGCGCGCCATGAAAATCGGACTACTTACCCCGTTCAGCGGACGCAATGGAAACCCGGGCGAGTTCGCGCGAATCGCGGAATCGCTCGGTTACGAATCCGTCTGGATCCCGGAGCATCCCGCGGTTCCCGCAAATCCCGCGACCAAATTTCCCGGCGGCGGCGATATTCCGCCGATCTACTTCTCGATGGCCGATCAGATCGTCGCGCTCAGCATGGCCGCCGCCGTGACCAAGTCGCTCAAACTCGCAACCGGGATATGTCTCGTGCCGGAGCATCACCCGGTCGCGCTCGCGAATCAGATCGCGACGCTCGACGCGTTTTCCGGCGGCAGGGTGATTTTCGGAATCGGCGCGGGATGGCTGCGCGAGGAATGCGATCTATTCGCGGTCGATTTTCCGAAGCGATGGACGCAGACGCGCGAATATATCGCCGCGATGCGCGAGTTGTGGACCCACGACGAAGCCGCGTTCGACGGCAAGTACGTCAAATTTCCCTCAGTCAGATGCTCGCCCAAGCCCGCGCAAAAAAATGGTCCGCTCGTGTCGATCGGTAGCCTCGACAAGAACGCGCTCAAGCGCGTTGCGAAGTGGGGCGACGGATGGTGTCCGATTCGAGTGACGCCGGAGTTCATGAGCGAAAAGCTGGCCGAACTCAAACGCGAATGCGCCGCCGCCGGCCGCGATTTCGCGCGGCTCGATATTACCGTGATGGGCTATATCCAGGGCGATCGCGCCAAGGTCCAGTCCGAGCTCGCGCGCTTTGCCGAGACTGGCGTGTCGCGATTCGTGGTTGGCCTGTCGGATTTCACCCCCGACACGATGCCGCGGATGCTCGAGCGAGTCGCCGCGGCGTACGTCTGAAGGAATGATCCGCGCGCCCGGCGCGATGCAGTAAACGGACGGCGGGATGCAGCCGCAAGGCGGCATCGGCGGCCCTATATTGTCCCCAAGCCAATTGGGATTTTTCGTGGCAGCACTCTTGCTGGCAGTTCGATCCAGAACTCGCAGGGGAGTGGATCGCTATGATCTCTTCGATAATCGTCGGTCTTGTCGCGGGATGGCTCGCGGGAAAAATGATTCGCGGCGACGGCTATGGATTCGTCGGTGACCTGCTGCTCGGGCTGGTGGGTGGAGTGATCGGCGGATGGATGTTCGGTCCATTTGGCGTGCATGCGCATCACATGCTCAGCGCGATCGTCGTCGCGACGCTCGGCGCATCGGCTCTGGTGCTCGCGACCCGCGCCGCAACCGGCGAATTGTTTGAAGATTGAGTGCTCCGTGCCGCCCGCCTCTCCCAAGCGGAGCGCGGAAGCTGTACAAGCGTCGGTGTGAAACTGCGCGGAGCGATTTCGGGGTTTGGTGAGGTTGCCGCACGCGCGCATCTGCCCGGATGGGCGGCGCGCGAGACGATAAATATCGGCGTCGTGCACGACCCGGTCGCCGCGCGCCGCCATGAAGCGATTCGCCTGATCAAGAACGTCCGAGTCTATGACGATCTGGAGCTGATGCTCGACGGCGAGGCGCTCGACTTCGTCGATATCGCAAGCCCCCCCACCTTTCACGCCGCGACAGCGCGCGCCGCGCTCGAGGCGAACGCGCACGTGCTCGTCGAAAAGCCGATGTGCCTGACGCTCGAGGAATTCGACGCGGCTGCCGCCCTGGCGCGCGAAAAAAAACGCGTGCTGATGTGCGTGCATAACTGGAAGTATGCGCCCGCCTATGCGCTCGCGCGGCGCATGATCGACCAGGGGCGTCTCGGCGCCGTCCGCTTCATCTCGCTCGATCGAATCCGCGCCGAGCCCGCCGGCGCTTCCGGAGCCGGGGCCGCGTGGCGCGCGGGGCGTGGCACCGGCGGTGGTATTCTGCTCGATCACGGATGGCACGTTTTCTACCTGATGCAGTGGCTGTTTGGCGGCGACGCCCCGAGCGCAATCTCCGCGTCCCTCCTTGCGCCGGGCGCTGCGCCGGACACCGGCGCGATCGAGGACGTCGCAGACCTGCGCGTCGAGTTTCCCAACAGCCGCCTCGCGCGAGCGCATCTATCGTGGCGCGGACCCGCCCGCAGAACTTCCGCCCTGATATACGGCGAAGGCGGGATGCTCGAAATTGAGGGCAATCGCGTGACGTTTACGGGCCGCAACGGCCACGGTGAAGATCTCTCCGTTGCCGATATTGCAGACGACTCCTATCATTCGACTTGGTTTTCCGCGATCGCTCAGGACTTTGAGCATGCTATCACAGCCGGACGGGACTGCTCGATTGTAGCATCCAATCTCAAAGAGGCTCGCGCCGCCCTTGCCTTGACGATAGCCGCGCGTGAGTCGTCCGCTCGCAAGGGTGCTCAAATCGCAGTTACCGTATGACCGCCTCCGGCGCGTGGTGGTCATAGCGTG
>JAKAVX010000616.1 GCA_021827465.1 Deltaproteobacteria bacterium
CGTCGAGGCGGACGCGGGATGGGTCCCGCATTACATGTATCGCATGGATCACGCCTACGACCGGCATCGCTACTGGCTGACCGCCGGCACGCTCTCGAAGATGCCGAGCGAGTATTTCCGCGAGAACGTCTACCTGACCTTCCAGGACGACTGGGTGGCGTTCCGGGTGACGAAGCTCTGCAACGCGCGGCGCCTGATGTGGGCGAACGATTTCCCCCATAGCGACTCGACCTGGCCGCATTCACCCGAGCTTTTGCGCGAGCATACGGCCGACCTGAGCGCCGAGGAAAAGGATGTCATCCTGCACGACAATGTCGCGGGGCTGTACCGGCTGAACATCTGAAACGAACGCCCCGGAACTGGCACCATCCGGTTCGACCCAGGACCGTCCGTGCGACCCACGCGCCGGCGCGCTGTTACGACTGACCGGATCGGGCGCTCCGGTTCAAAAACATGGTTTTCCCAGTTTCGGACAGGACTGGTAAAATCCGGATTGCCGCGACGATTGAGAGGATTGGGCCGTCGTCCAGGCTCTCCGAACCCTATCGCTGAAAAGCATTTACAATCTTGATGGATACCTTGGGGTCGAACGAACAGATGGCGTTTTGCGCGCCGGGGGACGGCCTCGAAACCTTCCCTGCGCGCGGCCACGCGCCGCGTCGTAACGCGCGGCTTCTCCGGCTTGCGGGCGCCGTTGCGCTCGCGATCGCAATCGGCGCAGCAGCGGGATGCTCGGGCGGCGGAAATAGCGGATACGTGTCGAACATGCAGGTCCCGGTGCTGGTCGCGAAGGCGGTGCGCAAAACTGTCGCCGATGAAATCCATGCAATCGGCAAGGTCGAGGCGCACTCCACGGTTGATGTAAAGGCGCAGATCAACGGCGAGGTGCTCGACGTCCATTTCCACGAAGGCCAGGACGTCAAAAAAGGCGACCTGCTCTTCACGATCGATCCCCGCCCGTACCAGGCTGCGCTTCTTCAGGCCCAGGCCGACCTCGCCAAGGACCAGGCCCAACTTGCGCAAGCCAACGCCGACTACGAGCGTTACGCCTATCTTCTCAGGAAGCGCGTCGGCTCCCAGCAGCAATACGACCAGGCGCTGGCGGCTTACGAGGGGCTCAAGGCCTCGGTCGCGGCGGATCAGGCCGCGGTCGAGACCGCGCAGGTCAATCTTTCCTATACGCGGATTCACTCGCCTATCGACGGTCGCACCGGCAACCTGATCGTGCACGCGGGCAACCTGGTCAAGGCCAACGCCGACACCGCGATGGTGTCGATAAACCAGATCCGTCCCGTGTACGTTGACTTCTCGATTCCTGAAAAGAACCTCGAACAGGTCCGCGCCAACATGGCGGAGCATCCGCTGGCCGTCTTCGTCACGACGCCGGCCGAAAAGGGCGAGCGCGAACAGGGATATCTTTCCTTCATCGACAACCAGGTCGATTCCACGACCGGAACAATCCTGCTCAAGGGCACGTTCCAGAACGCCAACGAGCAGTTGTGGCCGGGCCAATTCGTCAATGTGACGCTGGTCGTCAGAAAAATGCCCGACCAGATCGTGGTGCCGAGCCAGGCGGTTCAGACCGGGCAGGACGGCTCGTACGTCTTCGTGGTGGGCTCGAAAATGAAGGCCGAGATGCGCAAGGTGGTCCTCGGCGCAACCGTCGGCGGCGACACCGTGATTGCGCGCGGGCTCAAGGCCGGTGAGACGGTCGTCACGGACGGCCAACTCAGGCTGGTTCCCGGCGCCACCGTTATCATCAAGCAGGGCCTTGAGCCTAAACAGGCCGTGTCGTGAACCTGGCCGAGTTGTTCATACGCCGCCCGGTGATGACGACGCTGGTCTCGGCGGCGATCATCCTGTTCGGCATCATCGCCTTTCGCTTTCTCCCGGTCAGCGACCTGCCCAACGTCGATTTTCCAACCATCATGGTCAGCGCGACTTTGCCCGGCGCGAGTCCGGAGACGATGGCGTCATCGGTCGCGACTCCGCTCGAGAAGCAGTTCTCCACCATCGCCGGGCTCTCGCAGATGAGCTCGACGAATATCCAGGGCCTGACCAGCATCACGCTCCAGTTCGATCTGAGCCGCAATATCGACGCGGCCGCGCAGGACGTGCAGGCCGCGATCGCCGCCGCGCAGGGCCAACTGCCGCAGGGGATGCCGAATCCGCCGCTTTACCGCAAGGTCAATCCGGCGGACGCGCCGATCCTTTACCTGGCGCTGAGCTCGTCGACGCTTCCGATCTCGGAAGTTGACCGTTACGCAGAGACCTACCTCGCGCAGCGCATCTCGATGATAAACGGCGTGGCGCAGGTGCAGGTGTACGGCTCGCAGAAGTACGCGGTCAGGATACAGGTCGACCCGCACAAGCTCGCGGCCTACGGAATCGGAATCGACGAAGTCGCGCAGGCGGTCGAGGACGCGAACGTCGATTTGCCGACCGGCACACTCTACGGCCGGCATCAGGCCTTCACCGTGCAGGCCAAGGGGCAGCTTACCGACGCCGCCGCCTACCGCCCGCTTATCGTCGCCTACCGGAACGGCTCGCCCGTCAGGCTCGACGAACTCGGCCGCGTGCTCGACAGCGTCGAGAACGACAAGGTCGCGGGATGGATGAACGGGGTGCCGGCGGTGGTGCTCGCGATCCAGCGCCAGCCCGGCACCAACACGGTCGAGGTCGTCGATAACGTCCGCAAGCTTTTGCAGACCTTTCGCGACGAAATTCCGCCGAGCGTCAAGTTGACCGTGCTTTACGACCGCTCCGAGACGATCCGCGCCTCGGTCCACGACGTCGAGTTCACCTTGGTGCTGACCGTGTTCCTGGTCGTGATGGTCATCTTCCTGTTTCTCAGGAACCTGTCGGCGACGGTTATCCCGAGCCTTGCGCTGCCGATGTCGATTATCGGCACGTTCGCGGTGATGTACCTGCTCAACTACTCGCTCG
>JAKAVX010000617.1 GCA_021827465.1 Deltaproteobacteria bacterium
GGCCGAGCAGGGTTATGCCCATCCCGGTGAACGGAACCGAGGTTCCGGCGCGCTCCAGTTCCTCGTGGTAGATGATAGTCTGAAGAATGTTGGCGCCGCGCCCGCCGTACTGCTTGGGCCAGCTGACACCTATCCAGCCGCCTTCGTCGAGCTTGCGATGCCATCGGATACGGGCGTCCCAGTCGCCTTCGCGTTCCGCCGAAAGCGCGTCACCCCTGGTTCCGAACCGCGCGTTATCCTTCAACCACGCGCGAAATTCCCGCCGGAAAGCTTCGTCTTCGGGACCGTAATTGAAATCCATATTCGTTTCTCAGTGCCTCTCGTGCCGAAGTATGTTCATGCGTCTAGCCTTTTGGCAGGCCGAGCACGCGTTCTCCGATAATATTGTGCTGAATCTGGTTGGTGCCAGCCGCGATAGTGCCGCCGCGCGCCACCAGCATCCGGAACGACCATTTGCCGCGGTCAATTGCGAACGGCGCATTATGCTCGAGCTGGGCGTACGGCCCGAGCAGTTCCATCGCGAACATCGCGACCCTCAAGTTGAGCTCCGTGCCCACCAGCTTCATCATCGAGCCTTCGGGTCCGGGCGGAAGACCCTTGAGCCGGCGCGTCAACTGCCGATAGCCGGTGTACTTAAGCGCCTCGGCTTCGCAAAAGAACTCGGCTATCTTCTGGCGCACGGCCGCGTCCTCCCACGCGGTCTTGTCGCCGCGGCGGACCTGCTTCGCAAGCCTTACGAGTTCGCGCATCTGCCCGATGCCGGGACCGCCCGCGCCGCGCCGCTCGAACATGAGCGTGGTAATCGCGACCTGCCATCCCTGGTTCTTCTCGCCGACCAGGTTCTTCTTCGGCACCCGCACGTCGTCGAAGAAGACCTCGTTGAAGCCGCTCGCGCCCGTCATCTGCACAAGGGGACGCACGGTGATACCAGGACTATGCATGTCAACCAGCAGATAGCTAATGCCCTTGTGCTTTGGCGCCTCGGGGTCGGTGCGCACCAGCAGGAAGATCCAGTCGGCATGATGCGCCGTGGAGGTCCAGACCTTCTGGCCGTTGACCACGAAGTCGTCGCCGTCCTCAACCGCGCGGGTCTGGAGCGAGGCGAGATCGGAGCCGGAGTTGGGCTCGGAATAGCCCTGGCACCAAATTTCGTCGCCGGAAAGGATTTTCGGGATGAAGCGCTTTTTCTGCTCCTCGTTGCCCCAATGCATCAGGGTCGGCCCGATAAGTCCAAGGCCCGAGCCGATATAGGGCAGCGGAGAGCGCACGCGGGCGAGCTCCTGATGGTAGACGATGGTTTGCAGGATGCCCGCGCCGCGGCCGCCGTACTCTTTGGGCCAGTCTATTCCGAGCCATCCGCCAGCGTTAAGCTTTTTGCACCATTGGACGCGCCGATGCCATCCGCCTTCGTCCTCTTCGGCCAGCGCGTCGGCGTCGGGAATGCCTTCCTTGGGCGCGTTGTCTTTGAGCCACGCACGGAATTCCTTGCGGAACGCGTCGTCCTCTGGAGTGAAGTTGAAATCCATCGTCGCCTTCCCCCGACACGGCGAAATATCGGCCCGACCGGCCGCAATCGAGACCCGGTCCGGTCGGACTGCGGCTAAAGTTCGCACAGACCGCGCGCGAATTCAAAGCCGCCGCCGGGTCCTGAAATCGCAATTGACTTTGCGCGCAGCTTTTCGGAAAGTCGAAGGCGCAAGCCCCCGATATGGACATCAAGCTCGAGCTTCCGTCGGATCTCTTCGACGGAGATTTCACCGAAGCGGCCTTCAGCCGGCGCGTATGGGAACTGGCTGTCCTGGAACTGGTTCGCGTGCGCCGTCTTCACGAGCATGAGGCGCAGGCGATGCTCGGGATCGGGCGATGGGAGCTGGTCGAGCGGATCAAGGCGGCGGGGATCATGCCAACCGAGGAGATCTTCGAAGAGCTGCGGGGCGAACTGGAAAAAGCAATCAAGGCGAGGGAGCGGCGCTGAACGCGCTCGCGCCCGCGCGATTTCGAGGTCAATGCGATGCGACTGCTCCATACGATGCTGCGGGTCAACAACCTTGACGAATCGCTCAGCTTCTATTGCGACAAGCTCGGGATGAAACTGCTGCGCAGGAAAGATTACCCGTCGGGCGAATTCACGCTCGCCTTCGTTGGCTACGGCTCCGAGGCGGATCACACGGTGGTCGAACTCACCCACAACTGGGGTGTCGACAAGTACGAAACGGGCACCGCATTCGGCCATCTGGCGGTCGGTGTCGAAGATATCTACAAGACCTGCGACGAACTGAAGAAAAAAGACGTCAAGGTAACGCGCGAGCCCGGCCCGATGAAGCACGGCGGCGCGGTAATCGCATTCATAGAGGATCCCAACGGCTACAAGATAGAGCTTATCGAAACCCGCACGTGAAAGACGCCTCGATGCGGGCTCAGACCGAACGACAAGGGAGGACGGGTGATGAAGGCGGCGGCGTTCAGGGGCAAGAACCAGGTCCACGTGATCGAGGCGCCCGAGCCCAGCCCCGGCCCTGGCGAGGTCGTGCTCAAGGTGCACGATTGCGGTATCTGCGGGTCCGATCTCCATGCGGTGCAGCATGGAGCCGGGATGCCGCCGGACAGCGTGATGGGCCACGAGTTCGCGGGCGAGATTTATCGGATCGGCCCGGGCGTAAGCGGTTTCCGGATCGGACAGCGCGTGACTTCGTTGCCCTATATCTCGTGCGGCGAGTGCGAGGAATGCCGGCGCGGTGACGGGATGCATTGCGAGCGGATTCGCGGAATCGGGCTCGGCCAACTGCCGGGCGCCTACGCGGAGTATGTGCTGTGCGGCGCGGCGAGCTTGCTCCCACTGCCCGATAACGTCTCTTCACGCCATGGCGCCCTGGTCGAGCCGCTTGCGGTCGGCCTTCATGGCGTCAACCGCTCAAGGCTTAAGCCGGGCGCCGGATGCGTCGTGAT
>JAKAVX010000618.1 GCA_021827465.1 Deltaproteobacteria bacterium
CCGAAGGACCTCGCGCCGTTCGGCCTCGCCAAGCCTGCGGTCACCGTCGTCGTAACGACAGCCAAGGGCAAGACGCTTGCCGGAATCGAAGTCGGCAAGAGCACGCCGGTCGGCTTCAACGCCTATATAAAGATGACCGACAAGCCGGCCGTGATGCTGGTGTCGTCGGCGTTTCCGCCCGGGATGCAGAAGACGGTTAGCGAGATGCGCGATCGCTCGCTGATGAGCTTTGACATTGCCGACGTGACGAAGTTCACCCTTCAGCCCGACAGCGGATCGCTTATCGAGGTCGACCGCGAAAAGAAAACCGGCAAGTGGGAGATCGTCAAGCCGCGGGAATACCTTGCCGACCCGACCCAGGTGCGCCAGGTGCTTTCCTCGCTCGCCGACGCGCAGGTCTCGGACTTCGTCAACGACGCTCCGGTCGATGTCTCGCACTACGGGCTCGAAAAACCGCACCTGGTCGTCACCGTTTACACCACGCGCAAAGGCGCCGCGCATATCCAGTCGCTGCTGTTCGGTTTCAGGGAACGGAAGAAGGGCAAGGACGATATCTACGTCCGCCGCGGCGAGCGCGCGCCGGTCTACGCGGTCCACTCCTTCGTGCTGACCAACGTGAACAAGTCGCTGCTCGATCTCCGCGACAAGACCGTGATGAGTTTCGAGCCGTCCGCCGTAGAGACTGTCGAGGTGACTTCCGGCGGCAAGAGTTTTTCGCTGAAGCGCGCGCCGCACGGCAAATGGGACGTCACCAGCGACGGGAGGACCTCGCCGGCCGACGTTCCCGTGGTCGAGCGCTTCCTCGATCAGTTGCGCGATTTCACCGGCAACACGATCGTGATGGACCCGATGTCGCATCCCGAGATGTTCGGGCTGGACAAGCCGACCTACCAGGTCACGCTCATCGCGAAGGACGGCAAACCGATCGGCA
The DNA here is from genome assembly GCA_021827465.1 of Deltaproteobacteria bacterium. The sequence continues at coordinate 932 of JAKAVX010000618.1, forward strand.
CCATCAAGCTCTCCAAGGTCAAAGTCAAGCAGATGGCCGCCGCGACGGTTCCGGCCGCAGCTCCTGAGAAAACCGACTACTACGCGGTATCCACCGCCGGCACCGCGCTCTACAGCACCGACAAGTTCATGTTCGGCCAACTCGACAAGTCCGCTGACGAATTCATGTCGCGGGCAAAGTCGGCAGCTTCGCCGTCACCGAAAAAGAAGTAGCCGCGCCTCGGTCCCGCTGATTCCGCGCTGCAAGGCGTCGCGCGATACGATTTTGCGCGGCGGGCTAGTCGCCGGCGCTTTCGGCGATAACGTGGGCGGCGGCGTGCTCGTGGGTATGCGTGATACTCAGATGGAATCGCGCGATATTCTTTCGCCGCGCGTAGGCTGCGGCCTTGCCCGAGAGCGCGATCGTGGGCGCCTTGCCGCGCTCGCGCACGACTTCGATCTCGCTCCATCCGACGTTGCGATTCCATCCCGTGCCCATCGCTTTCATCACCGCTTCCTTGGCCGCGAATCGAGCCGCGTAGCTTTGATAGCGCGGGAGTCCGCGCGACTCGCAGTATTCGACCTCGGCGGGGGTGAAAACGCGGGTGCGAAAACGCTCGCCGGTCAGCGGGCGGTTGAGAGCGCGTTCGACGCGCTCGACTTCGATTATGTCGATACCGGTGCCTGCGATTGTGCCCATCGTGGTTTCGCCGGAGAAGTATGGTCGCTCCGCCCGCGCAAGAAAAGGAGTGCGCGCCCGGCAGCCCGGACATCCGGATGAGCGTTAGTCACGTCGGGCGCGGCAAGATGGACTCGAAACGCCGATTTGATAGGCTCGGCGTGGCACCAGTCGCGAGGTCGACGACCGGAGTTCGATTCATGTCGAAGCGCCAAAGTGCGCGGGATGCGGATGAGCCCGCGATGCTAGCGCGCCTGTTCAACGCAACTGAAATTCCCAACGGAAACGGCGCGGTGATCTGCTGGTGGGAAATTCGGCGCATACCCTACAATCTTCTCGTCGGCATATCGGGTTTCGCATGCATCTTTGCCCTTGAGGCGATAGGAAACGCCGTGCTCAAGCCGGGCGAGGATGCCGTCGAGCCGCTCGTATTGTTGCTCGGTGTCTTCCTTTATGCGGTGGCGTGCAACCTCTGTTACACGTTCGGCTGGATCTGTGAGATCACCCTGTTTTCCCATGCGCGGGACGCGGGTGTGGTCTTTCGCACGCGGGCGTTTTCGCTCGGACTGCTGCTTTCCTGTGCCGCCCCGACAGTGCCGCTCCTGCTCTTTGTGATTGCGTGGTTTTTGCACGAGCCACTTCGCTAGAAGCGACTTCTGCTGAACCAAAGCTCCGTCATCACGACGATCGCTTGCCGATGAGCCGGGGCGGAATCTATCTTCATTGACGGGGTCATCGTCAGGGAGGGCGCGTGATGGCGAAGCTCAAGATCACAGTCAACAAGGCGCGATGTATCGCGAGCGAGGATTGCGTCGAGACGGCGCCCGCCGTGTTCCAACTCGACGCCGACGGAAAATCCGAGGTCGTAAATCTGGCTGGCGCATCCGACGCGGCGATCCTGGCAGCCGCGCGAGGATGCCCGGTCAAGGCGATAACCGTTGTCGATGAAGAGAGCGGCGAGCAACTTTACCCGGCGCCGAAGAAGTAGGGAGCCGCGGCCGTGAAACGGGAGCATCCGCTCTTCGCGGGGTGTTACGAGGCGATGAGCAAGCCCGCCGAATGGCTCGGCGCAAAGAGCGGGATGAACCGGATGCGCTCGCGGTTGGTGTCGCGGCTCGACGGCAGGATTCTCGAGGTTGGCGCAGGAAACGGAATGAACTTCATCCACTATGCGGACGGGGCCAGGGTCGTCGGAGTCGAGCCGGATCGGGAGATGCTGCGCCGGGCGATTCCGCGCGCAAACGCCGCCGATGCCCGGGTGTCGCTGGTGGCAGCCGACGGCGAGGCGCTGCCGTTTGCGAGCGAAAGTTTCGACGCGGTCGTCTCATGTCTCGTCCTGTGCACCGTGCCCAGA
>JAKAVX010000619.1 GCA_021827465.1 Deltaproteobacteria bacterium
ATCCTCCGGCAAGGCCCTTCGCGGAAATGACTGTTTCTTTTTCCATAGTTATTGTCCCGCCGCCTTCGCGCCCAGGGCGCTTTGCATTTCGGCGATCTGGCCCTCCATCCATGCTTCGAACGAAGCACCCGGCGGCCGGATCATTTCCGTAACGGCGACGACGGGGATGCCCTGCGCCGCCGCAAGCCGCTTCATGCTATCCGCAAGCGGCGTGACGGTCTGCTCATTATACACGAGGAGCTTGACTTCCCCGCCCTTCAGCTGATTTTCAAACTCCACGACGCTCGCCGCCGGCGGGTCGTTCCCGTCCGCAATCGCATGGGTGAATGCGGGCGGCGAGACGAGGTCGAGTCCGGCGGCGGCCGCAAGGTACGAGAAGATATCTTCCGTTGCCGCGACCTTCGTGCCGCCGAATTGCCGCTTCATATCCGCGATGCGGGCCTGATATCCCGCAAGCGACGCCTGGAGCAAGCGATATTGCGCTTCGTAATACGCCGCATGCGCGGGATCGAGCGCTTCGAAATCCTGCGCCATCTGCGCGGCGGCGCGGTTCACGTCGTCCGGACTGTACCAAAAATGCGGATTGTCGCCGTTTTTCGCGCCGAGAAGCGAGGCGACGTCGAGCGTCCTGCGGCGCGGATCCGGGCTTGCGCCGAGCAGCCTGTTCATCCAGCTGTCATAGCCCGCGCCGTTCTCGATTACATAGTCGGCGCCGGCAACCGCGCGTGCGTCCGCAGTGTTGCTCTCATACTCGTGCGGATCGGCATTCGGATCGGTGATGAAGCTTACTACCTGCGCCCGGGAACCGCCGATCTGCGCGGCTAAACTGCCCCAGACGTTCTCCGCGGCGACCACGCGCAAGACGCCGCCCGCGGGAGAAGCGCCGGAAACCGCCGAAGGAGCCCGGCGGAATATATAGAAAACGAGGAGTCCGGCGGCAACCGCCGCCGCTCCGGCAAGCATAATTTTGCCTGTCCGCGACATGCGTATATTGTACCGTCAAAACGGCGGGATAAAAAACACCCGCGCGCCGGCGCGGCATACCGCCCTCCTACTGAGCGGCTGGCGAGACCACCGTCAAATAACCGACCGGGCCGCTCGAAGGGCCGCCGCAAGAACTGCAATAGAATTCAAACCTGCCGGAATTATTCGCCTGGAACTGAATCGTCTTCTTCACGCCCTTCGGCAAAAGGTCGTTGAAGCCATAATCAGGCTGGGTGAACGCGTAATCCTTATCGATGGCCGTGATGTAAAGATTCACGGTGTCACCAAGATTCACGGCGATATTGGACGGCGAAAACTGGCCGTTGTCGACGGAAATATTAAAACTCCGGTAGCTTGCCGAAGAACCGGGAGCCGCCGGGCCCTGGATAGCGGGCACGGCGACGCTCGCCGCCACGGTTCCCGTCGCGCCCTCATTGGGCACGGTGACATTCGCGGGCGCCGCCGTATGCGTCGCGGAATAATTCTTCGTTCCGGCGCTCGCGCCGGACGCCACGCCGTTATACAGCTGGTTCGCCGCCGCCTGGGTCGCCGTATTCTGCGCCTTATGGACAAGCACGAACGCCGTAACGACGACGGCCGCCACGACCACGATGGCTGCCACGAGTATTATCTTACTGGTCCGGTTCATAGTTCCCATGGTTATATCCCTTTTATTTTAGAACAGTCGGGGCATTAAAGGTAATACCTGGTTATCCACAAGGTTAATAGGGCGCCCGGAGCACGGCTCCGGCGGCAGAGCGCTACGGCTGCTAGTGTCGTATAATAAAAATACGTGAAAAAAGGCCAGACGCTGATAGAAGTCCTCATCGCGGTCGCGGTCGGCGCCATTCTTTTCGTGGGGGCCGTGAGCACGCTTGTTCCGGCGACCAAAATCACCCCGGAAACGTCCAAAATCGCGGCGGGCGCGGCGCTCGTAAACGGAACGATCGAAAACGTTACCGTATGGGCCGGCGGCAATTGGGACTCGCTGCTTTCGCTCTCGACCACCTCCGCGAACCCCTATCATCTCATCACCTCCCAGTCCCCCTTTACGGTCGCAACCGGCACGGAGGCGGTAACGGTGGGGAGCACGACCTATACGCGCTACTTCTACGTGGACGACGTCTACCGCGATTCGTCGGGCAACATCGTGGCGAGCAGCACGAGCGGCGCCACGGATGACCCCTCGACGATGGAAATCACGGTGGCATCCGGATGGCCGCTCGGCACGACGACGACGGTCTCCTTCTATGTCACGCGGAACGGAGAAAACGCCCTGAGCCAGTCGACATGGACGGGCGGCACGGCGTCCGGCACCGTCACCACGGTCACGAGCACGTATTCCACTTCATCCAACATCACCTCTTCGAGCACGCTCACGCTTACCGTCACTTCGACCTACGGCTCGATCGTCTCCACGACGCCGCACTACTTCGGCTGGGGCGATCTCTTGGGCTGGCTCGATTTCTGGAACAACGGCAGCGGCGCGGCGGTGAATTCCACGAACCTCACCGGCTACGCGAGCACCTCCGCCGGCCAGATTTCGCTCGACTGCAATACGACGAGCGTCGGCGACATCTGCGGCCAAAGTTATTACCAGGTGACGAACGACGGGAACGGAAACCTCGCGGGCTGGGCATGGAGCGATCCCTACGGATGGATAAGCTTCGAGGGCCCGGGCTACCAGGTCACGATCAATAACAGCGGCATATTCCACGGCTTCGCATGGAACGACATCCTCGGGTGGATCGCGATGAACGGCGCGGATTGCCCGTCCTGCGTCAACCAGAACTATAACGTCGAAACCACCTGGACGCCGTCCCTCACACAAGGCGGCACGCTGGAATCCAATACATTCGACACCGGCTCCAATTCTTCACAGCTCAACTCATTCGTATGGCAAGGCACGTCGCCATGCGGGACGTGCGTGGAGTTCCAGTTTGCGATAAGCGAT
>JAKAVX010000620.1 GCA_021827465.1 Deltaproteobacteria bacterium
CTTCGGACCGGCCACGGTTACGATACTCTGATCGCTTCCCTGGAGCTTGGCGGTCAACTGCTCGGGCGTGTCCTGCGCAACGATCCTGCCGCGGTCGATTATCACAACCCGTCCGCAGGTCATCGTGACTTCGGGCAGGATATGGCTCGAAAGTAGAACCGTGGAGCGTCCCGCGAGCGATCGGATGAGTTCGCGTATCTCGACCACCTGACGCGGGTCGAGGCCCACGGTCGGCTCGTCGAGGATAAGCACTTCAGGATCGCTGAGTATCGCCTGCGCGATTCCCACTCTCTGGCGGTAGCCCTTGGAAAGCTTGCCGATAAGCTTGCGCCTGACTTCCTCAAGGCCGCAGATTTTGATTGCGAACTCGGTCCGGTCGCGCGCGCGTTTGCTGTCGAGCCCGCGCACTCGCGCGGCAAAGTCGAGCAGCGCGGCCACGCTCAAGTCGGGATAGAGGACCATGTTTTCGGGCAGGTATCCAACCCGGCGGCGCGTGGCGAGCGAATGCTCGGCGACATTGAGACCGGCGATCAGCGCCTGTCCCGAAGTGGGAGGAAAAAAGCCCGTCAGGATGCGCATAATCGTGGTCTTGCCCGACCCGTTGGGCCCGAGCAGGCCGATTATTTCCCCTTTTTCGACCTTGAATGAAACGTGATCGACTGCGAGGGTTGCGCCGAAATACTTGGTCAGATCCCGGACCTCTATCATCAGGCTTGCTTTTACACCCCCGCCGGACACGAAGCTGACCTGCTCCCCCACGAGCAGCGCAAGATGCGATACTTCACGCCGGCAACAGTTTGCCCCGGAGAGCGAACGCATCGGCATTCTCGGCATTCTAGGAATCGCCGCGCCGGGATGTCAACTTGGATTAACCGCGCGCCTCGATTTCAAGCAAATCCGTGCCGCGTACAGTCCCGATGGCGCGGCGTTCGCCGTATCGCTATGCTCGACTTGGGTAGGCATCATGCTGCGTGTAGTAATTACTGCTTTGATTGTCGCCGCAATCGCGGGCGTCGTGTTCTACATGGTCATGTCGGATAACGCCCGGGTCCAGCAGGCGCAGCAGGAGCAAATCGAGCAGTTGAACGGCCAGCTCGCCGACGCGCAAAAGAAAACCCTGAACCTCAAGATAGCTCTCTCCAAGGTCCAGACCGAAGAGCAAAACCTGGCGATGCAGAACGACGCGCTCAATAAGGCAATCGCCCAGTACAAGGCCACCGGCAAGATGCCGACGGTCAATCTGCCCTACCCGCCCAAGTAAATCTCCGGCAAAGAACCGCCCTCGCGCGAGCGGCGAGCGCACTTCAGTCCTTGTGCTCGAGCGCAGGCAGCACGTAGCGCTGCCATTCCGCGAGATGGGCGAGCGTGCGCATGTCGCGCATGCGATCGAGGTAGACTTCGCCGTTCAGATGGTCGGTCTCGTGCTGGACGACCCGCGCGTGAAAATCCGTCGCGACGAAATCGAGCGGCTCGGCGTTTCGTCCGAGCGCCTGGACGCGGACCTTCGAATAGCGCGGCACCAGCCCGCGCATCTCCGGAACGCTGAGGCATCCTTCCCATTCGTCCACCGTCGCTTCGTCGAGCACGGTCACGGTCGGATTGATCAGATAGGTGAGCGGCACCGAAGGCATGTCGGGATAGCGAGGATGGGCTTGGACTTCGAGCACCGCGACGCGCATCGGCAGATGCACCTGCGGGCCGGCGAGCCCTACGCCGAGGTATTCGTGCATGGTCTCCACCATGTCGTCGAGCAGTTTCTGAAAATTGCGCGTGGTTATCTGCTCTACCGGCACTTGCCGGCCCTGCGTTCGTATCACCGGATGGCCAAGGCGGGCGACTTTGAGGATCATCCAAACCTCGTCAGCGTCGAAGCGGATTGGCCTCATCTTATCGTCCGCGCTCACTCGCGCAACCTGCACGACGCGGCTCTCGCCGGCGGCGCCGCGGCGCAGTATTACGAATCAGGCAAGCCCGGCAGTCCGAAGGAAGGGACATCCGATGATCGCAACGCAGCGAACGTTCCGGATCAAAAAGGGCAGCTTTGGCGAATTCCATCGGCTGAGCGCGCGGGGCGTGTGGCCGTACTTCGAACGAATCGGCGCGCGAATCCTCGGGATGTGGCTCGTCACCGAGGACGAGCGCGAGGCTTCCTCGCCCGATTACGATACCGTGATCCTGGTCACCCGGTACGAGAGCCGCGAGCATTGGAAGGCGACCCGCAACCCGCTCGCACTGGGCGGCGAAGGCCCGATGTGGGAGCGGTTCCGCGACGCGCTGGAAAAGCGCCGCGCCTTGACGGTCGAAACCTGGCTTCGCTTCCTCGATCCGGGCGCGGAGACGACTGGCGGTCCGTACTTCATTCGTTAGCCGGTGCGCGTCAGCTTCGCCTGCGGGCGGCATCCCCTCGATAGACCCGCTCACGCCGCGTGTTAAAATTAAGTTGCTGCGCTCGGTAGAATAATCGCGGTTTCCTGCGCATCATGTGGTTGCGCAGGCTGTGTGAGCGCAACTCCGTTCACTCGTCATCCAGCGGGGCCCAGTCAGCGACGGGAGCCTGCATGAACCGTGCGCGGAGCAAATCCGCGCCGGCGTCTCGCCACTGGAAAGCGGTCGGTGAAGGAGACGGCAGGGGATGCTGAATCACATCATCATCGAAGCGGTCACGCCCTCGGTTGACTGCGGCAACTATCGGGCAAAACGGATCGCCGGCGAGCCCTGCGTGGTCGAGGCGGACATCTTTCGCGACGGCGTCGCGGAGCTCGGAGCAGTGGTCAAATGGCGGCGCCGCCAGGACGAGCGCTTTCAGGAATCGCGGATGTGGCCACTGGACAACGATCGCTGGCGCGGCGAATTCGCGCTCGAGGAAAACACCCGTTACGTCTTCACGGTCGAAGCCTGGAACCGCGCCTTTGCAAGCTGGCGCGAGTACTTCAGG
>JAKAVX010000007.1 GCA_021827465.1 Deltaproteobacteria bacterium
GTGAACAGCTCTTCTTCCCGGCGATCGGCGGGATCGGCGGGGTTCGGCGCGAGGACCGGCGGCGCTTCGTAAACGCTCGACGGGAGGTAGGAGAGGAACCGCTTGGTAAGCGAAACCGCTTCTTCCTCCGATTCCGCGAGATTGTCGACGGAACCGTTGCGGCAGTGGATATGCCAGCCGCCCAACTCCTCTTTCGAGATGTCGTAACCCATCGCGTGGCGCACCACCGGCGGGCCGGCCACGAACAACTGCGCGATGTCTCGCACCATCACGGCGAAATGCCCGAGCACGGCCTTCGCCGCCCCGATTCCCACCACGCTGCCGAGCAGCATATTGACCACCGGCACCTGCGCAAGTTGCTCCACGTAAATGCTGCTGCCGAGATGCCCCGGCAGGAACGAGCCGCCCTCGCCGGAAACGCGCGGCTTGCCCGCCGTGATTGTGCCGGAGCTTTCCTGCGCGCTGCTCTCGCCCGCCTTCTGCTGCTTGGGCACCATCGCGGCAACACTGCCGCCGCCCGACGAGCCGTCGAGCAACCGGATCGACGGGCATCGAAGGTCGAGCGAGAGCCGGTCGAGATGGATGCTCTTGGCGCCGATCGCGCCGTCGGCATGTCCTCCGCGCGAGGTGAAATCGTCGGCGCATACCACAGCCGTACGGCCGTCAATTTTGCCCCAGCCGCCGACATGGTTGGCGGGCGTGAAGCCGGTGATCCGGCCGTCCTCGTCATAGTCCGCAAAGCCCGCGAGGCTGCCGACCTCGCGAAAGCTGCCGGCGTCGAGCAACAGGTCGATTCGCTCGCGGCAGGTGAGTTTGCCCCGTTTGCGCTGGCGGACCACACCCGGATCGGTCGAATCGGGCGCGAAGCGGCGATGGGCAATCGCCTGCAATTTCCTGACGTCCGCAAGCATCGGCGCCCAGGTGTCATCGCCATACTGGCGCGGCGCGGATGCGTCCCTGGCGCGCTCGCTCGGAGCGATTGTCGCGATAATCTGTCCGGCGGCGACGTTGGCTCCTATCTCGGCCGGCGCGATCGCGGTCACGACACCTGCGCATGGCGCCGTCACCGCAGTTTCCATCTTCATGGCGCTGATGATCATTAGAGTTGCACCGACCTCGACGGTGGCGCCGGCCTCGACGTGGATCTCGATGATCGAACCCGCCATCGGGCTTTCGACTCCCTCTTCGCCGCCTGGCACCGCAAGGCTGGCCGAGGCCGGCTGCACGCGCGCCATGGCCATCGCGGTTTTGCCGCCGCCGAGCGCCGTCGCCTGCTGTTCGAGCAGCGCCATCGAGCCCGATGCGGAGGCCCGTGCGCCGTCGCGCGCGGCAAGCTCGGGATGCTCGGAAAAAATGCTGGTCCGGGCGTCGCCCGCGCGTACCGCGGGATGCGAGAGGATTGCACGAAGCTGAGCAAGATTGGTCGGCAGGCCGGCGATATGGAACTCATCGAGCGCGCGCAGAGCGCGGTCGAGCGCCGAAGCGAACGAATGCGTCGAGTTCGACTTGCAAATGAGCTTGGCGAACATCGGATCGAATTGCGGCGGCGGCGCATAGCCAAGGTAGCCGCACGAATCGACCCGTACTCCCGGACCCGCCGGCTCCTTGTACGCCGTCAGCACGCCTGCGCCGCCCGCGACGATACGCGCCTGTACGGAAAAGCCGCGCGGCGCCGGGACAGCATCCTGTTCCGGGATTCCCAGGGCCTTCAGCCTCTCGCCCGCCGCGATACGGAATTGCGCCTCGACGAGATCGATGCTCGTGACCTGTTCGGTTACGGTGTGCTCGACTTGGATACGGGGATTGCACTCGATGAAGAAATGCTCGCCGCGCTCGGGACTGACCAGGAACTCAACCGTGCCCGCGTTCACATAGCCGGCCGCTCGCGCAAGACGTACTGCGTCTTCCAGGATGCGATGCCTGAGACCGGCGTCGAGGCCAGGCGCCGGCGCTATCTCGACGACCTTCTGATTCCGAAGCTGCACCGAGCAGTCGCGCTCATAGAGATGAACGATATCGCCGTGCGCGTCGGCCAGGATTTGGACCTCGATATGCCGCGGCCGTGCGACGAGCTTCTCGACAAACACCGAGCCGTCGCCGAACGCCGCTCGCGCTTCGCTCTGGCATCGTGCGAAAGCCGCCGGCATCTCACCGGCGTCCGCGACCGCACGCATGCCGCGGCCACCCCCTCCCGCCGCAGCTTTCAGCATTACCGGGTAGCCGAGCTTTTCGGCGACAGCCATCGCTTCCTCGGCGGTTGCGACGGCCTCGGGGCTGCCGGGAATGATCGGAATCCCGAGCGAGCGGGCCAGCGTGCGCGCCTTGGTCTTGTCGCCGAACAGCGCGAGCGTCTCGGGCCGCGGCCCGATGAAGGCGATGGCTTCTTCGAGGCATCGCCGCGCAAAGGCGGTGTTCTCGGACAGGAAGCCGTAGCCGGGATGCACGCTGTCGCAGTGGCTGGCCTTGGCGGCCTCGATCAGCCCTTCGATATCGAGATAGGCACGCACGGGGTCGCTCGACGGCGCCTCGGACGTCCCGAGTGCGCGCGATTCGGTTGTGACGCGAGTGTGGAGCGAGAGCGCGTCGGCTGGAGCGTACACGCTGACCGACTCGACGCCGAGCGCCGACGCGGCGCGCGCGACGCGGATAGCGATTTCACCTCGGTTGGCAATCAATACACGCTTGAACAAAGGTCAACTCCCAGCGGCAGTGTCAGAATATGGTTTCCGGCTATTGGTCAGCCTCGCGAAGCGCCTGCCCCATTTGTCGGCTTCGCGGGTTCGTCTCTGTCTGTGCCGATGAGACGAATACCCTTGCCGCTCGCATCGTTGCAAGGCTGCCGCCCGAGACAACCGGGAGCGCCTGACGTACGATGCACTTACGCCGCTGGCCGGGAACGCGCATCATCCCAGCCAGGCCAGAAGCCTAGCTCGGGCGCGGTACTAATTCATCGAACCCAGGTTTGTTGCGGAGGAGATCAGCCGCAGGTTCCTTGGGCAAGTGAATCAGATAATCGCATCGCTCTTGATGCGCCTTCCTGAGCCAGACCAGCGCCTGCTGCTTGTCGCGCAGGCCGGCGTAGATGGCATCTTCTTCGCTGTAGCCTTCTTTCCCGCCATCGCGCACGCGCAGCCGAGCTGCATCGTCATCGCGGGGCTTTCACTGGACAACTGGTGCGCGCGCGCTTGAGCTCCGCGATTGCCTCGCGATGCTGGCCTTTCTGCGTGTAGGCGCGCCCGAGATTGAAGTACGCTGGAACGAACCCGGGATCGAGTTCGAGGGTGCGGCGCGATTCTGCGATCACGCGGTCGTATTGTCGTTCCAGATACAGCGAGCCTTCGAGGGCGGCACGTCCGACCATCGAGAGCGGATCGAGTTCAAACATTCGCGAGTATTCAGCGAAAGATTCGTCGATGCGTTCCACAGTTTGCAGGTAGCCGGCATACCATTGGCGGGCGGTTGCGTAGGAGGGATTCAGTTCCAAGGTCCGCTTGAATGAACGGTCCGCCGCGTTCCAGTCCCATTCATACCAAAGGTACGCGTGACCACGGATGGCTTCCCTTGTTCCACCAGGCGTCCAGTTCGGCCTCGTAGGCATGCACGCTGGCCAGCCTGTCGTGCGGTTTGCGATGGACCGGCAGGCCCTCGTTTTTCTCCTAGCGCTGGACGGTGCGCACGTCGCGCTGCAGGTACGCGGCGATTTCTTTCCACGAATGGAGGCGCTTGCCTGGAGCAGCGGCCGTGCGTTCGTCGGTCTCGCGCACGGCCTCCGATCATCCTCATCCCAGGGGTAGGTCGCGATTCGCGAATTGCGCATTACGCGAGGCTTCGGTCGAATGGTCGCGCGAACAATCGTCTAGCGGCCCGCGGCCGCATCCGGAAGTGGATTGAAAAGTTTGATGCGGCGCCATACGCCGAGACAGCGCAGGCGCAGCCGATCCATATAGAGATATATTACCGGGGTTGTATATAGCGTCAGCATTTGACTGACCAGCAACCCGCCAACAATCGCGATTCCCAGCGGACGGCGCAGTTCCGCGCCGGTTCCGGAATCAATGGCAAGCGGCAGAGCGCCCAGTATTGCCGCCGCCGTTGTCATGATGATCGGCCGGAAGCGAAGCAGGCATGCCTGGTAGATTGCGTCGAACGAGGATTTGCCATCGCGCCGCTCCGCCTCGAGCGCAAAATCGATCATCAGGATGGCGTTCTTTTTGACGATTCCGATGAGCAGAATGATACCGATGAGCGCGATCACGGTGAGGTCAGTCTTGCATAGCATCAATGCGAGCAGCGCGCCGACGCCTGCCGACGGCAGCGTTGAAAGAATCGTGACCGGGTGAACGTAGCTCTCGTAGAGAATTCCCAAAACGATGTAAACGGCGCAAAGGGCCGCCGCGATCAGCAGAGGCTCGTTCGCCAGCGATTTCTGAAATGCCCGTGCGGTGCCCTGGAAGCTGCCGTGGATGTCCGACGGCAGTCCCAGTTTCCTTTCCGCGCCATCGATGGCGGAAACGGCGGCGCTGAGCGGAACCCCGAGTCTCAGGTTGAACGAGATGGTAACCGCCGGAAACTGACCCTGATGGTTGACGGCCAACGGCGAGTTGCCGGGCTCATAGTGCGCGATGGCGCTGAGCGGAACCTCGCCGTTCGGCGTGTTCACGTAAATTAGCCTGAGCGTGTCCGGGTTCTGCCAGAACTTCGGTTCAACCTCCATCACGACGTAATACTGGTTGAGTTGCGTGTACATGGTGGAGACCAGCCGCTGGCCGAACGCGTCGTAGAGCGTATTGTCGATCGCTTGGGGCGAGATGCCGAGGCGCGAGGCGGTTGCCCTATCGATCACGAGGTTGGCGCTAAGCCCCTGGTTCTGTTGGTCGCTGCTGACGTCCGCAATCTGTGGAATCTTGCGCATCGCCGCGAGCAGCCTGGGCGCCCATCGGTTCAGCTCCTCGAGGTTGGTGCTTTGCAGCGTGAACTGGTACTCGGCGTTGGCCATCCTGCCGCCCACCCGAATGTCCTGCGAAGCCTGCAGATAAAGCCGTCCGCCGGTAATGGCCGCGAGCTTGCGGCGCAACCGCGCGATGACCTGATCGGCGCTGACCTTCCGCTCGCTGAGCGGCTTGAGCGTAATAAACATGCGGGCGGTGTTGGTCGCGCCGGCGAAGCTTCCGGCGAAGCCGTTGACGTGAGCGACCGCCGGATCGGTCATCACCGCGTCCACGTAGCGCGTGAGCAGATGGTCCATCGCCTGGAAGGAAGTATCTTGATCGGCCTGGATCGCGCCCATTATCCGGCCGTTGTCCTGCTGCGGGAAAAAACCCTTGGGAATGTCGATGAAGAGTTTCACATTGACGGCAACGCTGGCGATCGCCAGGAACAGCATCAGGCGCGGATGGCTGAGGCTCCATGAAAGGCTTCGCTCGTAGCCGCCCAGGAGCCAGTTGAAGATCCCGGGCCGCGAGGCTTCGGGGCTATCCATATCGCCGCCCTGTTTTCCCGGGCGAAGCAGCTTCGCGCACATCATCGGCGTGGTCGTGAGCGAGATCGCCATCGAGACCACGATCGCCGTCGACAGCACGACCGCGAATTCGTGAAACAGGCGCCCAACTATACCCCCCATCAGCAGGATCGGGATGAAGACCGCGATGAGCGATACGCTGATCGAGACGACGGTGAAGGCGATACTGCCCAGCCCCTTGACCGCCGCGGCATAGGGCGAAAGCCCCTGCTCGAGATGGCGCGAGATGTTTTCGACCACGACAATTGCGTCGTCGACCACGAAGCCGGTCGAGATCGTCAGCGCCATCAGCGAGAGATTGTCGATGCTGTAACCGAGCAGGTACATGACGCCGAACGTGCCTATCAGCGAGAGCGGCACGACCATGCCGGGAATCATGGTTGCGCGCACGCTTCTCAGGAACAGGTACACCACCATCACGACCAGCAGAATCGCGATGAGGAGCGTTAGTTCGACGTCGCGAACCGAGGCGCGGATGGTGGCCGTCTGGTCAAGAACGACGTGCAGCCGGATGGTCGGCGGAATCGACGCCTGCAAGTGCGGCAAGGCGGCGCGCACGCGATCCACCGTGGCGATGACGTTTGCGCCGGGCTGGCGGAAGATTATTACCAGCACCGCCGGTTTGCCGTCGCTCATGCCCATGTTGCGGATGTCCTGTACCGAATCGGTGACCCTGGCCACCTGGGAGAGTTTGACCGGCGCGCCGTTCTTATAGGCGACGACAAGCGGGCGATAGTCCACCGCCTTCAGAAGCTGATCGGTCGCCGTGATCATGAACGTCTTGTTGGGGCTGCTCAGTTCCCCCTTGGGGATGTTGGCGTTGGCGCTGGCGAGCACGCCGCGCACGGTCTCCGGGCTGATGCCGTAGGAGCTCAACTGGGTCGGATTCAGATCGACCCGCACCGCGGGCAGCGCGCTCCCGCCGACAATGACTTGCCCGACGCCCTGAATCTGGGACAGCGCCTGCGCCAATATCGAAGACGCCGCGTCGTACATCTGGCCGCGGTCGAGAGCGTCGGAGGTGAGTGACAGAATCAGTATCGGAGAATCCGCGGGATTGACCTTGCGATAGGTCGGATTGCTGGGCAGATTGCTCGGAAGCTGGCCGCGCGCCGCATTGATCGCCGCCTGCACGTCGCGCGCCGCCGCGTCGATATTTCGGCTCAAGTCGAACTGCAGCACCACAGCGGTCGCCCCGAGCGAGCTCGACGAGGTCATCTCCGTGAGCCCGGCGATACGTCCGAACTGCCGTTCGAGCGGCGCCGCTACCGAGGACGCCATCACTTGCGGGCTCGCGCCCGGCAATGACGCTGCGACCGAGATGGTGGGAAAATCGACCTGCGGCAACGGCGACACGGGCAGCATCCGGAACCCGATTATGCCCGCGAGCGCGATCGCAATCGTGAGCAGCGTCGTGCCCACGGAGTTCTTTATGAAGACCTCGAAAAAGCTCATCCCGCGGCCGCCGAAACCGGTTCCTTCGCCTCCGCCTCGGGAGGCGAGCCGCGCAGGCGGCGCGCCAGACGATCGAAGGCGAGAAAAATCACCGGCGTCGTGTACAGCGTCAGCACCTGGCTGACCAGCAGTCCGCCGACGATGGCGATGCCGAGCGGGCGGCGCAGTTCGGAGCCGGTGCCGGTGCCGAGCGCGAGCGGCAATCCGCCGAGCAGCGCCGCCATGGTCGTCATCATGATTGGCCGAAAGCGCAGCAGGCAGGCCTGGTAGATTGCGTCCTCGGGGCTGCGGCCCTGCTCGCGCTGCGACTCCAGCGCGAAATCGATCATCATGATCGCGTTTTTCTTGACAATGCCGATGAGCAAGATGATTCCGATAAGCGCGATCACGGAAAGTTCGCTGTGGCACATGATCAGCGCGAGCAGCGCGCCGACTCCCGCCGAGGGCAGCGTCGAAAGAATCGTGATCGGATGGACGTAGCTCTCGTACAGAACCCCGAGAACGATATAGACGGTAACCAGCGCGGCCAGGATCAGCAGCGGCTCGTTGGCGAGCGCCGCCTGGAACGCCTTGGCGGTGCCCTGGAAGGCGGCCTGGACGCTCTCGGGCATCCCGAGTTCCCGCTGCGTCTTTTTGATCGCGCTTACCGCGTCGCCGAGCGAATAGCCCGGCGCCAGGTTGAACGAAATCGTCGCTACCGGGAACTGGCCCTGATGGTTGATGACCAGCGGCGTGGTGGTGACCTGGTAGCGGGTGATCGCGCTCAGCGGCACCTGGGCGCCGCTCGATGAAGTCAGATAGATATTGTTGAGATCGCCCGGACTCTGTTGGAACTCCGGCGCGACTTCGAGCACCGCATGATACTGGTTGAGCTGGGTGAAAATGGTTGACACCTGCCGCTGCCCGAACGCGTCATACAGCGTGTTGTCGATCTGCTGGGCCGTGATGCCCAGGCGCGAGGCGGTCGCGCGATCGATCACCAGGTGAGCGGCGAAGCCGTCGTTCTGCGCGTCGCTCGCGACGTCGCGCAACTGCGCCAGCTTTTTCAGCTTCTCCACCAGGCGTTTGTTCCAGAGACTGAGTTCGGCGGGGTTGGGATCTTCGAGCGTGTACTGGTACTCGGTTCGCGTTACGCGATCCTCGATCGTCAGATCCTGGACGGGCTGCAGATAGAGCGTGATTCCCGGAACCCTTGCGACCGCCCACTCCAATCGCGAAATGATCCCCATCACGTCTTCGCCGCCACGCTCTTCAAGCGGCTTCAGATTGATCAGGAAGCGGCCGCTGTTGACCGTCATGTTGACGCCGTCAACGCCAACGAACGATGACAGGCTCTGAACCGCGGGATCCTTCAGGATTCTCTTCGCGAGGGCCTGCTGGCGCTGGACCATCGCCTCGAATGAAATGTCCTGGGGCGCTTCGGTCACGCCCTGGATCACGCCCGTATCCTGCACCGGAAAGAAACCCTTCGGAATGATGACGTAGAGCACGATGGTCAGGATGAGCGTGCCGATTGCGACCAGCAGCACCTCGCCCTGATGGCGCAGGACCCATTTGAGGGTGCGGCCGTAGCGCTCGATGGTGGCGTTGAAGGCGCGCTCGGAAGCGCGATAAAAGCGCGATTGCTCGGACTCGGAGACGCGCCGCAAAAGCTTCGCGCACATCATCGGAGTCGACGTGAGCGAGACGATCGCCGACATGATGATGGTCACCGCCAGGGTTATCGCGAATTCACGGAACAGCCGCCCGACGATGTCGCCCATGAACAGCAGCGGGATCAGCACCGCAATCAACGAAACCGTCAGCGAGAGTATGGTAAAGCCGATCTGTCGCGAACCTTTGAACGCCGCTTCGAGCGGACTGTCGCCTTCCTCGATGAAGCGGTTGATGTTCTCGATCATCACGATCGCGTCGTCGACCACGAACCCGGTTGAGATCGTCAGCGCCATCAGCGACAGGTTGTCGAGGCTGTAGCCGAGCAGGTACATCACGCCGAACGTGCCGGCGATCGAAAGCGGCACCGCGATACTGGGAATCACGGTCGCGGTCAGGCTTCGCAGGAACAGGAAAATAACCATCACGACCAGCCCCACCGTCAGCATCAGCTCGAACTGAACGTCGCGCACCGACGCCCTGATGGTGGTGGTGCGGTCGGTCAACACCGCGACCTTCACGGAGCTCGGCAGGGTGCTCTGCAGGCGGGGCAACAGCGCCTTGACGCGATCGACCACGCTGATGATGTTGGCGCCGGGCTGGCGCTCGATGCTGAGGATGACGGCCGGCACGTTGTTCATCCACGCCGCCTGCCTGACGTCCTCGGGCGCGTCGATCACTTTGGCGACGTTCGCCAGGGTAACCGGCGCGCCATTGCGGTAGGCGACGATCAGCGGCCGGTAATCCTTCGCTGACAGAAGCTGGTCGTTGTCGTTGATCGTGTAGGCCTGCAACGGCCCGTCGAAGTTGCCCTTGGCCTGATCGACGTTGGCCGAGGCTATCGCGGCGCGGACGTCGTCGAGGCTCAGTCCGTACGCGGCGAGCACGGTCGGATTAGCCTCGACTCGCACCGCGGGTTTCTCACCGCCGCTCACCGCGACCATCCCGACTCCCGAGACCTGCGAGATTTTTTCGGCCAGCCGATTGTCGGCCAGGTCTTCCACCCGCGTCAGTGGCATGACCTTGGACGTAAGCGCCAGGGTCAGAATCGGCGCGTCGGCGGGATTGCTTTTGCTGTAAATCGGCGGATTGGGCAAGTCGGCCGGCAGATAGGTCGAAGCCGCATTGATCGCCGCCTGCACCTCCTGCTCGGCCACGTCGATATCGAGGTTCAGCGCGAATTGAAGCGTGATTACGGAGGCGCCAAACGAGCTGTTCGAGGTCATCTGGTTAAGCCCCGGCACCTGGCCGAATTGCCTTTCGAGCGGCGCTGTTACCGCTGTCGCCATCACGTCCGGGCTGGCGCCCGGATAGAAGGTCAGCACCTGGATAGTGGGATATTCAACCTGCGGCAGCGCCGAGACCGGCAACTCATAATACGCCACCACCCCTGCGAGCATTATCGCGATCATCAGGAGCGAAGTCGCGACCGGCCGCAGGATAAACAGCCGCGAGAGATTCATGGCGCGCTCTTGGCGAAACCGTGCGCGTTGGGCTTCTTGCCCGCCGCCGCCCGCCGGACGGACACCAACATTCCGTCCTGCAGGCGATCGACGCCCTGCGTCACCACGGTCTCGCCCGGCGACACTCCGCTTTTGACCGTGCCCATCCCGCCCTGTGTGTAACCAAGGGTTAACGCGCGCATTGCGACAGTGTGATCCGGCTTGACGACGTACACGAAGGTGCCGAGCGAGCTGCGCTGGATCGCCGCGCTCGGGATCAGGACCTGGTCCTGCAGCGTCTGGACGAGGAGCTTGACGTTGACGAACTGATTGGGAAAGAGCGTGTTGTTTTGGTTGGGAAAGCTCGCCCTGAGCTCGAGCGTTCCGGTGCTCGTGCTGATCTGGTTGTTGAACGACAACAACGTGCCGTCGGCGAGTTTGTGAGTCAGGGTCCGGTCGTAAGCCTCAACCGGCATCGCCCGCCATCGCGCGTCGTCGACGACCGCCTGCACATCGTCCTCCGGAATCGTGAAAACGACCGAGATCGGCTGAAGTTGCGTGATCGTTGTGATCGGCTGGGAAGCGTTGGCCTGAACGATGTTGCCGGGATCGATCATCCTGAATCCGACACGGCCGCCGATTGGCGCGGTGATCCGGCTGTACGTGAGCTCAAGCCTGGCGTTGGCGACGTTGGCGCGGTCCGTGACCAGCGCGCCGCGGTCCTGCGAAACCAGCTCCACTTGCGCGTCGAGAGTCTCCTTGGCAATGACCTGTTGCTGAAGAAGGATCTTGTCGCGCGCGAGGTTCAACGAATCGTTCTTGAGCGCGGCCTCGTCGCGCGCCAGTTGCCCCTCGGCCTGCTCGAGCTGAACCTCGAACGGGCGCGGATCGATCTGCACGAGCAGGTCGCCGGCCTTGACGATCTGACCCTCCCTGAAGTCGAGTTTGACAATCTGCCCTTCGACCCGGCTCGCTACCGTCACGGTGTTCAGCGGTGTGACGGTCCCGAGTTCGTTCAGAAAGCGTTTGAACTCACCCGAACGCGCAACCGCAACGGATACGGGCAGCGGATGGACAGCGCGAAGATGATTCGAAGGGACGGCTCCGGCCCCGCGCGAGCGCACCATCAGCAGATAGCCCGCGGCGGTTATCGCGAGCAGCAGCCCAATTGTGGCAATGCGTGCGGCTCCTCGATTACTCCGGCGGCCGGTAGACCTGAACATCCCAGATAGTCTATACGATTCGCCGGTCATCAGGTTACATCCGAGCCGCCGGCCGGCGGCGGGCTCAGATTCGCGCGATCCTGAAGCCGATCTTCGGAAAATGATTCACAATTCGCCCGAGCGTCTGATCGTAACGCTCGATTGCGATCCCGTACGCGTCGCTCGCGACGAGTGAGCCGGCGACCGGATCGAATCCATAATCGTCGGGTGTGACAGTCACCTGATCGCCGGGTTTGAGTCCGTTCGGATCGCCGGGGTCCACCGCCTCGAGCGTGACGGGTGCGCTCTCGCGCGCGATCGTCAGCGCCTCGTCGGGCTCCATCGGTGTCGCCGTTCCGGACCCCATCGCGTCGACCCGCTCGAACCATCGCATCAGGTTCGGGCATTTCTTCACGAATCCGAACGCGTTCGGTTCCGCGCGCAGAAACCATACCGGATGGAAGCACGCGGCGTCGGCCAGGCTGAACGAATTGCCAAGAAGATACGGCTGGCCGGCAAGCTGGCGGTCGAGCATGTCGAGGAATGCGCGCAACTGGTTGCGCGCGTCCGGCGCAAGCATCCCGATCTCGGCGAAATTCGCGCCCTTCATCATCCTGGTACGGTCCTCGATGAATTCCTTGCCGATTGTTGCGCCGAGTTTTTCGAAGATGACCGGCGTGGTCGACCAGAACAGGCGCCGATCCGCCCACATGTTGAAGGTGCGCGCGGCCGCATCCAGCTCCGGCGGATAGAGCGACGGCTTGGGAAACATTTCGTCGATCTTGCGCACGATGATCCCGGTGTCGCACCAGACGTCGGCGCCGATCTGGAGCACGGGGATGCGGCGATAGCCTCCGGTCAGCGGCGTCAGCTTGGGCTTGGGCATGATGACCGGCTGCTCGACCGAACGCCACGTTACCTTCTTGTACGCAAAGATTTTGCGGATTTTTTCGGAGAACGGCGAATTCACGTATTGATGAAGGATTATCTCGGGCATGGAAGCCTCCTGATGCGGCGTTACGCGACGTTCTCAGTCGCATCGGCACTGGATTATGAGGATTCTGAAAGCGCCAGCGCCACGGCGAGCGTTCTTATCCCGCGCATCCCGGCGGACAGGCACGTCGTCGGGCGGCTCTCAGCCAACAGCGCCCTTTCAGCAACGGGGATGCTTTATCAAAGGTCCGCCGGTTTTCACAGGCTGATTTTACAAGGGAAGTAAGTGCGGGCCGGTTCCCTCAAGCCGAACGATTTTTTTGCGCGCCGGCGCCGCGGGCTCAGTGCCTGCTGACTGCCGTGGTCTGGCCGAGCAGCGCCTCCAGTTGCACCTGTTTCTGCCTGAGCCGGGTCATCAGATCGCCGATTCCATGCTCGCGAATTACACGGTCGAATTGCGCCCGATAATTCTGCACTATGCTGATGTCGGCAACTTCAACGTCGTACACGAGCCAGCGATTGCCGCTGTTCTCGAGCACGAACGTGATCGGCATCGGCGGCTCGCCCGGTTGAAGAACGGTGGCGAAGACCCGCGCGTGGTTCCGATCGCCAAGCTTCTCCGCTGAAACGTCGATTCGGAGCTTCACGTAGTCTTGTATCTGGTCGAGGTAGGCGGTCTCGATGAAGGCGGCGAACAGCGGCACATACTGAGCGCGCTCGGCCCCATTCAGCTGATCCCAATGAACCCCCAGCGCGCCGCGCGCCATCCGCGTCAGGTCGAGATTGCTCTGCGCCAGATGGCGCAAGTCGCGCCTGCGCTGCTCGATCGGCATTCGCTGGTCGCCGAGTATCTCTATGGCTTTATCGATCGCGCCCTTGACCGCGCCAAGAGGCGTGGCGGTGGCGGCGTTGGCCAACGCGGCGGCGTGTCCAAAGGGCGCCAACGCCAGCGCAAAGGCAAGGACCAGCGCCAATATGATGATCCCGGCGTCGGCTCGGGCATGCGACGCGAGTTTCGAAGCGAACCACCGGCATGCCCCCGTTCCCGGTCGCAGTGGGCGGAAGTTGTTACTACGGCTGTGGTCGCCGGCGGCTACCATTCATTTTCCTCGCTGTTGCTGTTTGGGGTTCGCGATTGATGTACGTGGCTGGAGTCGGGCCATGCCGACGGCAGGTCTTCAAGCTTGCGCGGGACTGGCTTTTCGCGTCCGCGGCGCCGGAAGGGCCACTTGACCTGAACAGGTACATACCAAACGTGACTTGGCCGAAGTTCTCGTTCCGGCGCTCCGAACAAAAATCACGATACGCCAGCGGTCGATTTTAATGCAAAGGTGTCCCTTTCGCCGAACTTTCTCGCTGGAATCCCACTTTGTTATCCGGGTACGATTTTGAGTTGCTCCGGGATACCGGTCGCCGGCTTCGGAGCGCGACGCGAACCTACGATGCTGGTCTTCCTCCATATTCCCAAGACCGCGGGGATGACGTTCGGGCAGGTGATGCGCCGTCAGTTTGCGCGCGGCGAAGTCGTCAACCTGAACGCTGACGACCCGCCCGAAGCGGTACGAGCGTGGCGGGCGTTGCCCGACAGGCTGCGGGCCAGGGTCAAATGCGTGTATGGCCATCTGCCGCTCACGTCCGCGATGTTTGGCGATCAACCGGCAAGTTACATCACGATGCTGCGCGATCCCGTTGAGCGATCGGTCTCGGAGTATTACTACGCTCTTCGCCGGCCGGAGCACGGGCTGCATCGGGTCCTGCGGCGCGAGCGGATGACGCTCGACCAGTTCGTTACCACCGGCCTCGTGACGCAGATCTGCAACGAGCAGGTGCGGAGGCTCAGTGGCGCTGACGGCCCTGTGCAATCCGGCGAGTTTCTTGATAAGGCCCTCGACAACTTTCGCAAGCACGTGGTAATCGCCGGCCTGACCGAACGCTTTGACGAAACGCTCCTGCTATGCCGGGATCTTCTGGGATGGAACCGCTTATTCTATGAGCGCATCAATGTGAACCGATTGCGCCCGGCGCTGGACCGGGTGTCATCGGTGACGTTGGCCGCGCTAGAGTCGATGAACAGGCTCGACCGCGAGTTGTATCGCTACGCGCAAAAGGAATTTGAGCGCAGGGTTCGCGAGCATGGAATTTCTCTCAACGAGGTCGTTGCGTTGCGCCGCGCAAGCCGTATCTACGGCATCATGCGCCGGTCACTCAGATTGCCGCTCAGCGTCGCACGCGATGCCGCAGCCGCGATTAGAAGCCGGTGGGCGACACGCCGGTAGACGGGGTGCCGATGCCGTCACGGCTGAAACAGGCGAGGCGCGACCCGCGCGCATCAAGGCGGTATGAAGCGCGTACTCCTCGTCCAGCCCTCCATCCAGCCGCCCGGCGGCGGCAACGGCGTGGCGGCGTGGATGCTCGAGGCGTTGAAGGGAGAAAATCGCTTGACGCTGCTCGCCTGGGTCCGGCCGAAGCTCGACGAAGTCAACCGGATTTTCGGAACCCGGCTTTCGTCTTCTGATTTCGAAATGCGGCTCGGACCGCGATGGGTGGCGATGCTGATGCGGCTATCGCCCACGCCAATCGATCTCCTCACAAGCAATCTCTTGAACCGCGAAGCTCAGCGGCTCGCGCGGGACTTCGACGTGATTATCTCGGTGAACAACGAATCGGACTTGGGCGGCCGGGGTATCCAGTATGTCCATTTCCCCAAATGCAAACGGGAGCGCCCGAAGAACGACCTCCGATGGTTCCATCTGGCTCCTCTCGTTGACGCCTACTACTTCGCGGCCAATGGTCTGACCGCCTTCTCGCGGGAGCGGATGCTTCGCAATCTCACCTTGGTCAATTCCGATTACATCGGAGGTCGGTTTGCTGCCGAGCATGGGACCGTGCCGCTCACGCTAAATCCCCCGGCGCTGGGCATTTTTCCAGACACGCCCTGGGAGTCGCGCCACGACGGCTTCGTGATAATCGGGCGGCTTTCGCCCGGAAAGCGCGTCGAGCGCGCGATCGAAATTCTTGCCCGCGTGCGCCAGAGCTTTCCTTCAGTCCATCTGCATATCGCGGGCAATCTCGACAATCGGCGATACCGCGCGATGGTGCGCCGGCGCGTCGCGGAAAATTCCTCGTGGGTGTTCCTGCACGAGGACCTGTCGCGCGCCCAACTGAACGAGTTGATATCGCTGCATCGCTACGGCATCCATGCGATGGAAGACGAGCATTTCGGGATGGCCATCGCCGAGATGGTGAGTGCCGGATGCATTCCGATCGTTCCGCGCGGCGGCGGTGCGCCGGAGATAGTGGATAATGATGATCGGATGCTCTACTCGTCGGAAGACGAAGCCGTGGATCGTATCACGCGCATCCTGAACGACGACGCGTTGAGGGCCGACCTCAGGCGCTCTCTGGCCGCGCGCAAGCCGCTGTTCTCAACCGAGCTTTTCGTCCGGCGCATCCGCAAGCTGGTTCGCGAGTTCCCGAACCCCGGCCCCTTGGCGAGTCCGGAGCCCGACTAGTCAGCGATCGGATCGGGGCGGATTTGGCCGCTCGTTACCAGATGCCTGAATTCGGCGCTGTCGCGCAGCAACGATTCGTAGGAGCCCGTCCCGCCGAGCCGCCCGTCGCAGATGAACAGCAACCGGTCGCAATCGCGCACCGTGCTGAGCCGATGGGCCACCAGCAGCATCGTGACGCGGCCTTGAAGCGATCGGATAGCTTTCATGAGTTCGGCTTCAGAGACGTTGTCCAGCGCCGACGTTGCCTCGTCGAATATCAGCAGGGCCGGGTCGTGATAGAGAGCGCGCGCGATTCCCACGCGCTGGCGCTGGCCGCCGGACAAACGAACTCCGCGTTCACCGACGGTCGTGTCCAATCCCTCGGGCAGCGCGGCCACGAACTGTTCGAGCCCGGCCATGCGAACCGCTCTCAGGACGTGTTGCTCGTCGATATCGGCGTCGGGGATCCCGAGCGCGACGTTTCGTCTAAGGCTCGTATCGACGAGGAAAATCGACTGCGGTACGTATCCTATCGAGCGCTTCCATTGCGTGAGATCGCCCGCCAATTCCTTTCCGTCCACCATCAGGCGCCCGGACGACGGTTCGAGCAGCCCGACAATGAGATCGATGAGCGTGCTTTTGCCCGAGCCGGTCGGACCGACGATTCCCACCGACTCGCCGCATCGAATCGTCAGCGTCACGTCGCTCAGCGCCTGGCGCGCGCTCCCCGGATAAGCATAGGAAACGTGCTCGATGTCGATTCGCTCGTTGAATGTTGTCGCATGGCCGTCGCCTGATGAGGTTGCGGCGGCGGAATCGGCCAGCACAGCGAGCCTCTGATAATCCTCGTACAGCGACTCCGCGGCCGGGCCGGCCGCTCGGATCTGGTTGACGCGCCATGTGATACGGTTGACGGACGGAACGATCCTGAAGGCCGCGTATGAAAAGAGCGCCAGGATCGGCAGGCTTTCGACGCCCGCCCGGCCCCCGCCCATGACCATCGCTATCACCAGCAGGGCGGCGCACACGAAGACCGTTTCAGTAAGGTAAGGCCCGGCAGTTTCCATCGTCTTGGCCAGGTAGCCGAGTTTCAGCACGCCCGCCTGCTGCTCCTCG
>JAKAVX010000621.1 GCA_021827465.1 Deltaproteobacteria bacterium
TCCGCTTTTCCTACGCGGCCTCGACGAAAAATCTGAACGAGGCTTTCGATCGAATCGCGGCCGCGCTGAAAAAGCTCGGGGCGTAGCCCGCGATGCGCGGCGCGCGCACGGCCGACACGCCCGCCTTCTCGCGGCGCGGACGTGGAGTGCGTCCGGTCAGGCGCCATCGATGGAACCTGACGCCGAGAGAGGCTGTCGCGCTTCAGAACCGGATGCGGACCGGACTCATAATCCGGGACGGTCCGCAAGCGCCGCGTTTCATCGCCGGCGCCGATGTGGCCTACGACAAGGCCAGCGGGATGTGCTTCGCGGCGGTGGTCGTGATGCGCTCGCCGGAGATGGAACTGGTCGAATGCGCGACGGCTGTGGGCAAAACCTCTTTCCCCTATGTGCCGGGGCTCCTGACTTTCCGTGAAGGTCCGATTCTGCTCGCCGCGTTTGGCGGCTTGCGTACGCGCCCGGATCTCGTGATGTTCGACGGGCAGGGCCTCGCCCATCCGCGCGGTTTCGGCCTCGCCTCGCACATGGGCTACCTGCTCGATATCCCGTCGATCGGATGCGCGAAGTCGATCCTGGTCGGCGAGCATGATGCGGTAGGGCCACGCGCCGGAGACTTTTCCTGGATGGTTCACAAGGGCGAGCGCGTCGGCGCGGCGCTCAGGACCCGCGACAATGTCCGGCCCATCTATGTCTCGCCGGGCCATCGCGTCGGCTTTCGCCCGGCGCTCCGGTTTGCGCTTTCCGCGGTAACCCGCTTCCGGATTCCGGAACCGACGCGGATCGCCGACATGATGGTCGCGCGGCTAAAGCGCGAGCGACTCGGCGCGGATGCGCCGCGCGGCTAGCGCGGCTTCCAGGGCGCAGGAAACGCGCCGGTTTCGAGAAACCGCACGTAATCGGCGAGAACTTCCGCGTGATCGAAGGCGAGCGGCGCGGGAGGGTTGCGCGGATCGAACAGCGCGGCGTTCTTCGCGTCATCGGCAGCCCGCGGAGCCCCGTCGGCACGCGCGACGTACACAACCGTTATGGTCTGGCCGCGCGGATCGCGATCGGGGCGCGAATAGATGCCGAGCAGCGCACGAAGTTCGACATCGAGCGAAATCTCCTCGCGCGCTTCGCGTATCGCGGCCTGCTCAACCGTTTCGCCGAAGTCCACGAATCCTCCCGGAAGCGCCCATCCGAAGGGAAAATTCTTACGCTCGATAAGGACTATCTTGTCACCAATCTCGGCGATCACGTCGGCGGCTATCGGCGGACATACGGGACGCGGCATGGCCATGGAATGTATCACCACCGGCGCATCCATCGGAATTCCGCCGGCGCGAACCCAGCGATCAAATCATCGGGCGGCGCGCGATCCCGGCTTTTCAGGGCGAAGACGAGGTTGACATCGGCAGGCTGCGATCCCAAAGTCTGATACGACTTATGCGTGCCGCACTTCTGTACGACTTCGGAGACATTCGCGTCGAGGAAATGGCCCGCCCGGAAGTGGGCCCGGACGATATCCTGGTACGGACCAGCGCCTGCGGGATCTGCACCGGCGATATCATGCCGTGGTACATCCGGCGCAAGGCCGGCGCGGTGCTCGGCCACGAGCCCGTCGGCCTGATCGAGGAGGTGGGCGCCGCGGTGCGCGGCTTCCGCCCCGGCGAACGCGTCTTCCCGCACCATCACGCCCCGTGCTTCTCATGTTCGGCGTGCCGGCGCGGCGAATACGTGCAGTGCGCGACCTGGCGCGCCACCAAACTGGTTCCGGGCGGGATGTCGGAATACATCCTGGTGCGCCCGGCCAATCAGCGCGACACACTCAAGCTGCCCGACTCGATGGATGACGCGGACGGCGTGCTGGTCGAGCCGACGGCGTGCGTGGTCAAGTCGCTAAGGCGCTCGGACCTCAAGCCCGGCGAATCGGTGCTGATCATCGGACTCGGCATCATGGGCATGATGCACATCAAGATCGCGCGCCAGATGGGCGCGGGAACGATCATCGGGGCCGATCTTTTCGAAAAGCGCGCGCGATGGGCCGAGCAGCTCGGCGCGGACGCCGGCGTCGTGGTCTCGGGCGACAACCTGGTCGAGCAGGTGCGCGAGATCACCCGGGGCGCTATGGCCGACGTGGTAATCGTAGGGCCGGGCACGCCTAAGGTGATGGCAACGGGAATCGCAGCCGCCGGTCCGGGCGCGACGGTCGTGCAGTTTACCGCGACGCCGCCCGACGACGAGCTGCCGGTGCGTCCGCACGATCTTTACTTCAACGAAATCAAGCTCGTGCCGAGCTACTCATGCGGCCCCGACGACACTCGCGTCGCCCTTGACCTGGTAGAGCGCGGGGTTATCAACGCGCGCGAACTTGTTACCCATCGTTTTCCGCTGTCCGAAATCACCACCGCCTATGCGACGGCGCAGAAGCCCGAAGCACTCAAGGTAATCGTCACGATGAACGGCGGACAACGCACGTGAGGCGCGCCAGGCGTCCAGAGGCATCGGAGCCGCCGATGCTAAGGGCGTTTCGGCGCAACTTCAGGTGGGGGGGGGGCGTCGAGTCCGAGCCCTACAAGCTCTCGACCCATCGCGGCGGCGAATTTTGCGGCGCGTCACGCCAGGTGTTGATCGGCGCCAATGGCGAGCGCGTGAAATTCCACGTGCGCTACTTCGAGCTCGAGCCCGGCGGATTCACCAGTCTCGAACGCCATCGTCGTTCGCACGTGGTGATAGCGGTGCGGGGACGCGGTCTGGCCAGGGTCGGCAGCGAAACCGTCAGACTTTCGCCGATGGACACGCTTTACATCGGTCCCGACCAGCCGCATCAGCTCTCGACGCCGGGGCGCGGAAAGTTCGGCTTCTTCTGTATCGTTGACGCGAAGCGGGACGAACCGCGCCCAATCGAAGACAGACGATCTGGCGTACAGGTTAGCAACTGAAAAAAAGCA
>JAKAVX010000622.1 GCA_021827465.1 Deltaproteobacteria bacterium
ATGTCGTAAGCCGAGCCCTTGAGCTTCTTGACCATGTTCGCTTCGAAGGCGAGAAACTCCGCCGCGCCGGGCACGCTCGCCGATACACATTCGTTAATGGTGTATTCGCCGCTCTGGAACTTGCCCGAGCCGGCATACTCCTCGCATTTGAAGCCGGCGACGGTGCGCGACTTGCCGGTTTTCTTGAACGTGGCGCCGTGAAAAGCCGGCTTACCCATCACTTTTGCCATCGGACCGGTCGGCGGAAACGGCATCTGCACGTAGACCTTGCGATTGGGATAGATGATGTACATGGTCCCCTTGTCGAGGTCGGTGATCACCTGATGGGTGCCCGAGACCATCTTTTCCTTGTTGCCCTGTATCATCAGGGTGCGCTCGGTGTTCTGCGGTTGTCCGGTGCCCGTGACCTGTTCCTTCTGGACCAGAACGACTCCCGCCATCGTAACGCTCGACGCCGTGAGTACGGCGATTGCAGCAATCGCTGCCGCGAGCTTTTTCATAAAGACTCCTCTCCTGAAAGGGGCTCCTCCCCTGGAACTCTATGCATACGGACCCTCTGTCCGGCCGACTCCGCGCGTTCCGTGGTCATGCGATGCACCGTAAGGATCGCCATTCCGAACAGGACCCATACCATCTCCTTGACGCGGCGCAGAAACCCGATCGCGAACCCGATACTGGCCGGATAGCCGAGCAGCGCGAAAATAAGCGCCTTGCCGCCTTCCTGGCTCACCAGTTTGGCCGGCAGAAGGAAGGTGGCGCGCTCGATCAGCATCCCCACCGCTTCGACCAGCAGCGCGACCTCGAACGACGCGCGCACGTTCAGGAGCTTCAGCAGTATATAGATTTCAACCGGGCCAAGCGCCCATGCGAATACATAAAACAGGGTCGAGGCGATGATCCGGGCGTGATGGCGCGAGTAGAACTCGCGCAGAATAGTATCCGCCTCGGCCGCCGATTCCTTGTATTGCTCGGTGTCGAACTTGAGCGGCAGCTTCGCCGCGAAACGAAGCAGGTAGGTGAACGGTGACTTCGTCTGCACCAACAGGTATCCGGCGATTAGGGCAAGCGCGAACACGAAGCCGCCAATCACCGGCCAGAACAGATGCCGCGCGGCGGGTACCATGTCGAGCGAGAAGGCCAGCGCGAGCACGATAAAGACGATCTGCCCGACCATCTCGCACAGCGACGCCACCACCGCCGTGCTCAGCCCCGCCGCCATGTTGACCTTTCGCCGCACCATCATCGCCATCACGAACTGCCCGCCCACCTGCGACGGCGTCAGGTAGTCGATCGCCTCGCCGGAGACCCGCGCGCCGAACAGCTCGTGCATCGTGACCCTGCTCCCGTGATGCCCGAGCGTCACCCACCATCCGAGTGTGTTCGCAAACCGCGCGAACGCTTCGAGCGAGATCGTCAGCACCAGTCCCCATCCCGCCAGCCGGATATAGTCCAGCACCTGCCGGGTCCCGAAATGGCTCAAGAACCAGACGTAAAAAGCGAGACACAGGATGATGACGATGGTTTGGAAGCGTCGCATGCGATCGCCGCAGGCACGCCCTCCAACGGCGGGAGACACGTGAACAGCAGCACTATCTAGCGCGCATTGTTTCAGTCCCGCGATCGTTGCGCAACCGCCGCTCTCACCCCTTGACGGTCGCTTTCACCGGCGCGATAAGCGGAGAGTTGAACATCAAACTCAACCGGTTGGAGCTCCTGTCGGATGCTTCATATTGGCTACGTCCCCGATACTCATGGCGGTCCCTACGAGCAGCCCGAACCCGGTCCCGAGGCGTCGGCGCGCTTTGCCGAGGACGTGCTCTCGGAATGCGAGGAGGCCGAGCGCCAGAATTTCGATCTGATTGCGCTTCCCGAGCGCCACGCCCGCTCGGAATGCATGCTGCCCGACCCGATGACGTTTCTCGCCGCAGTCGCGGTGCGCACTCGGCGTATCAAGCTTGCAACGGGCGTCCTGATGCCCGCGTTGTACGAGCCGATCCATCTCGCGGAGCAGGCCGCCGCGGTCGATTTCATGTCGCGCGGGCGCCTCATCTTCGGCGTCGGCGTCGGCTACCATGAGGGCTACTTCGCCCACTTCGGCGTGCCCTTCAAACAGCGCGAGGGCCGCTTCGTCGAAGGGATGGGGCTTATCCGCAAGGCTTGGACGACCGAGGGCCCGTTCTCGCATCACGGCAAGTATTTCCATTACGACGCGATCCACGTCACGCCCAAGCCCTTCCAGCGTCCCACGCCGCCGATATGGGTCGGAGCGTTCGCGCCCAAGTCGATCGCGCGGGCCGGACAGATGGGCGACGGGTACACGATGGCGCCGTTTCTGGAATCGCCCGAGGAGCTGCGCCCGATGGTCGATGCGTATCGCGAGGCCGCGGCCAAGGCCGGCCGCAAGCCCTACGTGGTCCTGCTGCGCGACGGATGGCTGGCATCCAGCATGGCCGAGGCGGAGCGCGTGTTCGCCCAGCGATGGCTCGGGGAGTGCCGCTTCTATCTCAAATACGGAATGATCAAGTGGACGCCGGAATTCCGCTCGGAGGCCGATTTCACCGTCGAGAAAGTGCGCGACCGGCTCATACTGGGCACCGCGTCGGACTGGCTCGAACGGCTAGAGCGATGGCGCAGCGCGCTCGGAATCGATTGCTTCACGCTTAGGCTAAGGCTTCCGCTCGGCCCCGAGCCTGAGCGCGTGCGCGAGTGTATCCAGCGAATCGGCGAAGAGGTGCTCCCGAAACTGCGCCAGGCGTGACAAGAGCGCTCAGATGCGGCCGATGCAGAACTTGCAGCATTGAGCGCTCCGCGTAATGCGGTCATCCCGAACAGATGCTGCCGGAGTGAAGCGACCGTATTGGAAGTCAAGGGTTGAGACACGTTGCCCACAGGGTCCACAGGCTCTGGAATCTCGGCAAGTATCC
>JAKAVX010000623.1 GCA_021827465.1 Deltaproteobacteria bacterium
CCCGCGGCGGAGCCGATATATATTTTCAGCCGCCCTTTGAGCGGCTGCGCGACCAGATCCAGAAAATTTTCCGGTTCGGGGCGCTCGTCATTCTTCATTCGATACGCCGCTCGCTTTTCGGCTAGCCACGGCCTCCGGAATAAAGTTTATTCGTTCGCCCGAGTCCGCAAAATCCGCCTCGGTACCCCCCGCTAATTGGGACCCGGCCGGAATTCGGCCGGCTTCAGGTTGTCGAGCGCAAGGTTGAGCATCAGGACGTTGACGCGCCGCTCGCCGAAAATCCCGAGGAATCGGCCCCGCGTGTATTTGCGCACCAGCGGCGCGACCTCGGCCGGATCGATTCCCCGCGCCTTCGCGACTCGCGCAACCTGAATCGCGGCGGCGGCGGGGCTGATATCGGGATCGAGTCCGCTTCCTGAGGCGGTCACGAGATCGACCGGAACCTGGCCGGCGGAGATACCCGGGTTTTCTTCCAGCACTTTCGCAAGCCGGGCGCGGACGTCCTTGATGAGCACTTTGTTGGTAGGCCCGAGATTTGAGCCGCCGGAATTGTCGGCGTCGTAGCCCTTGTCACCGGCCGCCGACGGGCGGGGATGGAAATATTGGGGCGCGCCGAAATTCTGCCCGATCAGCCTCGAACCAATCACGTGCTTGTCGCGGACAATCAGGCTGCCGTTGGCCTGGAACGGGAATATCAACTGTGCAAGCGTCACCATCAGGAGCGGATAGACAATACCCGTCAGCAACGTGAGCACCAGCGTCATTTTAATCGCGGTCCAGATTTTCATCGCCGGTCTCCTAAGCCAGGTGCAGCGCCGCGACTATCATGTCGATCGCCTTGATGCCGATGAACGGGACTATCACGCCGCCGAGCCCGTAGATCAGCAGGTTGCGTGTCAGAATCGCCGCAGCACCCAGCGGGCGGTAGCTCACGCCGCGCAGGGCGAGCGGGATGAGCGCGATGATGATGAGAGCGTTGAAGATTACGGCGGAGAGAATCGCGCTCTGGGGCGTCGCCAGATGCATGATGTTTAGCTCCTGAAGCTGCGGATAGCCCACGACGAACATCGCCGGAATTATCGCGAAGTATTTCGCGACGTCGTTGGCAATCGAAAAAGTGGTGAGCGCGCCGCGCGTGATCAGAAGTTGTTTTCCGATCTCGACGACTTCCATGATCTTGGTCGGATTGGAGTCGAGGTCGACCATGTTGCCTGCCTCGCGCGCGGCCTGGGTTCCGGCGTTCATCGCAATTCCCACGTCCGCCTGGGCGAGCGCCGGCGCGTCATTGGTGCCGTCGCCGATCATCGCGACGAGTTTTCCCTCGGCCTGTTCGTCGCGGATGATCTTGAGCTTGGTCTCGGGAGTGGCTTCGGCGACGAAGTCGCCCACGCCCGATTCCTTCGCGATAGCCGCGGCAGTAAGAGGATTGTCGCCGGTGATCATCACGGTGCGAAGGCCCATTGCGTGCAGCCGCTGGAAGCGCTCGCGAATTCCTTCCTTGATGACGTCCTTCAGATAGATCACGCCGAGCGGACGCGGTCCGTCGGCGACGACGAGCGGCGTGCCGCCCTTTTTTCCTATTGCTTCGACGACAGAGTTGAGTTCGGCCGGAATTTCGCCGCCGTTCTCTCGCACGAAGATGGCGATACGGTCGCTCGCGCCCTTGCGGATACATCGGCCGTCGAAGTCGACTCCGCTCATCCGGGTTTGCGCGGAGAAGGGGATGAAGTTCGCGTGAATCTCGGCGATTTCACGCCCCCGGAGCCCGAACTGGTTTTTCGCGAGCACCACGATCGAACGGCCCTCGGGCGTTTCGTCAGCAAGAGAAGCAAGCTGCGCCGCCTCGGCAAGCTCGGCCGGATGGATGCCGTTAACCGGGATGAACTCGGCAGCCATCCTGTTGCCGAGCGTGATCGTTCCGGTCTTGTCCAAAAGCAGCGTATCGACGTCGCCGGCCGCCTCGACCGCGCGCCCCGACATCGCGAGCACGTTGTGCTGCACGAGCCGATCCATCCCGGCTATTCCAATTGCCGAGAGCAGGCCGCCGATCGTGGTCGGAATCAGGCATACCAGCAGCGCCACCAGCACCGGCAGCGAAAGTATCGTGCCGCCATAAAGCGCGAACGGGTAAAGGCTTACGCACACGAGCATGAAGACGATCGTGAGCCCGGCGAGCAGAATCGACAGCGCGATTTCGTTGGGCGTCTTCTGGCGCTGCGCGCCCTCGACCAGGCTTATCATCCGATCGAGAAAAGTCTCGCCCGGATTGGCGGTGATCTTGACCTTGATCCAATCCGAGATGACGGTGGTGCCGCCGGTGACGGCGCTTCGATCGCCGCCGCTTTCGCGGATGACCGGCGCGGATTCGCCCGTGATCGCAGCCTCGTTGACAGCAGCGACGCCTTCGATCACGGTGCCGTCGCCGGGTATCACCTCGCTCGCGCGCACTATCACCACGTCGTCGCGGCGAAGCGAAGTCGCCGGCACGACCGCCTCGGCGCCGTCACGAATCAGGTGCGCCTGAGTTTCGGTGCGGGTCTTGCGCAGGTTGTCGGCCTGCGCCTTGCCGCGTCCCTCGGCCATCGCCTCGGCGAAGTTGGCAAAGGCAACGGTAAACCAGAGCCATACCGCAATTTGCAGCTCGAATCCCAGGAGCTTCGTGTCACCATGAAAGAGGTTCACGCCGAGGATGAGTGTCACGGCCGCAGCCGTGACCTCGACCACGAACATGACGGGATTGCGCGCCTGGATGCGCGGGTCGAATTTGTACAGCGAATTTATCAGCGCGCCCTTGACGATGGTGGGCTCCCAGAGCGCTGCCGGTTTGCGTTCAGCCATTGGAATCCTGCTCCTGGTGGTTCAGTAGAGCTGATGGCGCAGCATCGCGAGTTGCTCGACGATCGGTCCGAGCGCGACGGCGGGG
>JAKAVX010000624.1 GCA_021827465.1 Deltaproteobacteria bacterium
AGGGGTTAGGTGCGATGCCTGACGGGACCGCGTGACCATCGGGGACCGCGAAGAGCGGCCAGGCTCCTACGCGAGCAGGACCGCCACGATCCCCGTAAGAAAAATTCCGTCGAAGGTGCCCGCAC
Source organism: Deltaproteobacteria bacterium (assembly GCA_021827465.1). Next base: position 126 of record JAKAVX010000624.1, read on the forward strand.
CGCCGATCGACGCGACCGGCGCGCCCAATCCTTTGATTTTGCCAATGTTGAGCAGATCCGCGCCGATGAGCGTGCCGATCACACCGCTTACGTACGCGACCACGTCCGCATGATGACCGCCCAGCAGCCATCCGCATAACGCCGCGACGATCGGCGGCACGAAGATCGGCGTCGCGATTCCCATCCCGGGAATCGGGCGCGCGAACTGATGCACCACTAGCGAAACGATCGCAATCCCGATTGCCGCGTGCCACAGCATCGCCGGCCACAACGCAAGCACGTAGATCGAAATCGCAACCGGCACAATCGCCCCGCCCAGGTTGACCGCGATCACCGTCGAACGGTCTCGATAATGCACCGGCACCCGGTAGCGAACGCCAAAGCTGGTCACGATCTCCGCGGTATGCGGCTCGCCGCTCTCAACCCTGGTGATCGGAATATTGACGTAACTGCCGAGCAGGCTCACCAGCAGCGCCAGAAAGGCAAGATTGGGCGAAAGACCGAGCGCATGGAAGACGCCACTTATCACGCCGATCCATACGAGCATCAGCCAGAAGACCAGAATCGCGAACAGGATCAGCGCGTAGAGGAGCAGGAACGGTCCGAAGAACATTGGAGAATCATAGCAAGCCGAAACCGCCCGTACACGGGCGCGATGCGTGGCAGGGGCGCCCGATTTAGCCCTTCTTGCGCGCCCCTCCGCACGGGCTTACGATCATGGTGAGGAGCAGCCGACTGGATCGGTGCTCCTTAGTGCGCTCCGGTCCGGCCGGCCAATCTCCCGACGAAGTCCGCAAGCGACTTCGAATCCAGACTGGAGGTAATTCATGCGACTCGTAACAGCAACTTTTGCGGCCTCGATACTGGCGGCTACCCTATGCGTTCCTGCCGTGTCGCAGGCGACGGCACCCGCAGAGCACACCTGTCATTTCGGCAATCTCACGGTTGTCTCGAAGATGCCGACCAGCGACCTCAACATGCGGGAATTGCGCGACTTCCATCGGCTCGCCGAGAGCAACCCCGCGCTCGGGGCCAAGCTAAGCGTAAATCCGCGCCTTATCCGGAACCCCGACTTCGTGCTTAGCCATCCGACACTGCAGGGTTTCCTCGCGCGGTACCCGCAGGCCCGCCATCAGATCCCGACCAATCCTGGAGACTTCCTCGTTCCAAAACCGCGGGCGTCGTAGGAGAAAACACAGCTTCCATCGCGCGTGGTGTATCCGCATCGCCACGCGCGATGGATAGCCGTTGAGTTCGCCACATCCGGCTTCGCAACGAACGCCCCGCGCGAGTAGTTAAAGGCTCGCGCGGCGACTGTTTGTGGCGATGCGCGCTTCGTATAAAATCGCGCGCGAATCCCATGAACGCTGCGGAACGCTCGGAACTGCTCAACCTTCTTGCCCGCGAGTCCTATGTCGAGCGGGCGCTCACGCTCGCCTCGGGCCGCTCGTCGACTTACTACGTCGATTGCAAGCGTACCCTCTACCTGCCGCGCGGCGCGTATCTGGCCGGCGAGCTGGTGCTGGAACTGGTGCGCGAGGCACGCGTCGAGCAGCTTGGCGGGATGGCCGCCGGCGCATTGCCGATAACCGACGCGGTGCTCGCGGCGGCATGGCGCCACGGCGTTGATCTGCGCGGCTTCTTCGTGCGCAAGGAAACCAAGGCGCACGGCCTGCAGCAGCTAATCGAGGGTGCATTCAAGCCCGGTCTCGCCACGGCAGTAATCGACGACACGATCACGACCGGCGGCTCCAGCATGCAGGCCGTGGCCGCGATGCGCGAGGCGGGCGCTCGCGTGACGCACGCCATCGCGCTGGTCGAGCGCGGCGAAGGCGCCGCCGAGACGTTCGCGCGCGCGGGCCTCGAATACAAATACGTCTTCACCGCGGAGGAAGTCCGCACCGCCCACGAATCGCTCAAACCGTCGCGCTAATTGATTCAGGTGAGACTCCGATGGTACGGGATTCTTCGCTCCGGCAGCCTGCGCTCAGAATGACAACGGGGGCGCTGGTTTTTGTCATTCCGAGCGAAGCGAAGAATCTCGTTCCACCTGAGGTCGTTGGCCAAGCCATTTACGGGGCAGCGCGGTCGCGCTCTTGAAGGGCAAACCCGAAAAAACGACGCGCGCGCAGAAGCCGCCGCACGCAATCAGCGGACGGACGCGAATTACCGCGATCTTCGGCGATCCCGTCGACCATTCGCTGTCGCCCGCGATGCATAACGCGGCCTACGCGGCGCTCGGGCTTGACCGCGCGTACGTTGCGTTTCGCGTAACGCCGCGCGATCTGGCAGACGCCGTCCGCGCCATCCCAGCCCTCGGTATCCTGGGCGTCAATCTTACCGTCCCGCACAAGGAGCCGGCCGCCTCGATGATGCACGCGCTCAGCGACGAGGCGAAGCTTCTCGGCGCGGTGAACTGCGTGGTAAATCGCGGCGGGGAACTGTTCGGCGACAACAGCGACGCGCGCGGATTAGAGCGTGACCTTCGCACGCGGCGCGTAAATATCCGCGACAAGACCGCAATCGTGATTGGCGCGGGCGGCGCGGGCGCGGCGGCGACCTTCGGATGCTGGCGGCTTGGTGCAAACGAAATAATCCTGGTGAATCGCACGCGCGAGCGCGCAGAGGCGCTGGCGGATCGATTTCGCCGGACTGACGCGCCCGCAATCGCGGTTCGCGGACTCGACGCGCTTAGCGACGGCGCGCTCCTGTCCGAAGTCGCGGCGATTATCAATGCCACCTCGATGGGATTGACGACCGCCGAATTTGCGAAGCTGGATTACGCTTCGACGCCGGC
>JAKAVX010000625.1 GCA_021827465.1 Deltaproteobacteria bacterium
TAACGAAGCGCTGGCGGGTCGAGTGCTTCAGGTTCTTCTGGATGCTCTGGTAGCCGGGGTTGTAGGAGATGACAAGCAGGAAGCCCACGTGTGCCTCGATCGTCTCGCCGCGCTTCTCGATTGGGAGCAGGCGCCGATGGTCCGAAAGGGGATGGATGAGGACGGTGGTGTCCTTGCGCGCTTCGACGATTTCGTCGAGGTAGCAGATCGCGCCGCGCCGAACCGCCTGGGTAAGCGGACCGTCAACCCACACGGTCTCGTCGGCCTGGATCAGGAAGCGGCCGACCAGGTCGCTGCCGGTCAAATCCTCGTGGCAGGCGACCGTTATCAGCTCGTTCGGCCCGTTTTCGACCGCGGAGAGGCGATGCGCCATGTGCTCGACGAAGCGGGTCTTGCCGCATCCGGTCGGTCCCTTGAGCAGGACCGGCAGGCGCGCCTTGTAGGCGGCCTCGAAAATCTCCACTTCGTCGGAGATGGGCAGATAGTATGGTGCGTCTTCGGGGCTGAGCCTGCGCACCTCCGGCCCTTCGGTCTGAACCCGTGTGTCGAATGTCTTTAGCTCTATGGCCATGTGCTACCTGTGGACGCGGGACTTCGATATTGCGCGCGATTGTAGAAAAGCCTGGGCGAGCCGTTCAAGCCGCATCGGCGTCCCATTTTCCGCGCTCATATTCCCTTCGGCACGTAGCTCGAAGAGTCGCGCGTATCGCGGACTTCGTAGCCCAGTTCCTCCAGCCTCCGTCTGAGCTCGTCGGCGAGCTTGTAGTTCCTGTCGCTTCGCGCCGTGCGGCGCTGCTCGATAAGCTCAGCGACCTCGGGCGGAAACTCCGCGGTGCGCGCCACCTTGCGCAGCTCCGCGAGATCGAGCCCGAGCACCGAATCGAGCGCCGCGAGCGTGTTCCAGATGCGCCGGTCGTCGCGCCGATAGGCCTCGGCCACCAGTTCGAGCGCGACCGCAAGCGCCTGCGGCGTATTCAAATCATTATTGAGCGCGTCGATAAACCGCTCGCGATACTCCGCCGCCCACGCGCTGTCCTCGGCGGCTCTCGCGTCGATATCGCCGAGCGTTCGCGCGAATTCCGCGAAATACTCGAAGTTCTTCTGCGCCGCCCCAATCGCCTCGTCGCTGAAAACGATCTCCGAGCGATACTTCGCGCCGAAGCATAGCAACCTGAAGGCAAGCGGATGAATCCCCGAGGCAACCAGGTCGCGGAGCAGCGGGAATTTGCCCGCACTCTTGCTTATCTTGACGCCCGGCTTCTCGACCAGGAAGGCGTTGTGCACGAAGTAGCGCACGAAAGGATGTCCGGTCGCGCTCTCGGACTGCGCAATCTCGTTCTCGTGATGAACCGGGATATGATCGGTGCCGCCGGTATGGATGTCGATCGTCTCGCCGAGATACTTCATCGACATCGCGGAGCACTCGATATGCCATCCCGGATAGCCGCGTCCCCACGGGCTGTTCCATTGCATCAGGTGATGCGGCTGGTTGAGAACCCATAACGCGAAGTCGTGCGGGCTCTTCTTGTCGGGCGAATGCTCCAGGCGCTGATTCGCCATCTGCTCGTCGAGGCTCTGGCGCGAAAGCCGCCCGATACGGCTCGGCCCGCGCCACTTCTCGACGTCGAAGTAAACTCCGCTCGGCGTCACGTACGCGTAGCCGTGGTCGAGGATACGCTCGATGAGCCGGATCATGTCGGGGACATGATCGGTCGCGCGGCATATCACCTCGGGCCGCTCGATCCCGAGCAGGTCAGTGTCGCGAAGGAAAAGCTCCGTGTAATAATCCGCGACCTCGCGCGGAGATTTGCCCTGGGCGCGCGCGGTCTTCTCGATCTTGTCCTCGCCCGCGTCCTCGTCGGACGTCATGTGGCCGACGTCCGTGATGTTCATCACGTGGCGCACGCGGTAGCCGTTCAGACAAAGCGCGCGCTTAAGCGCGTCAACGAACAGGAACGCGCGCATGTTGCCAAGATGCTGCGGCAGATAGACCGTCGGCCCGCACGAATAGAGAGTCACGTTGGGAGGGGCGAGCGGCCGGAATTCTTCGACGGTTCGGCTGAGCGTGTTGAAAATCTGAAATGGTTTCACGGCAAGCTGGGACCAACAGCTTAGCCTGCCGCTTGCGCGCGTAACAAGCGGGCTTTAAGAGACGGGAAAATCACTCGGCGGCGGGGGGAGCTTCGGGCTTGAGCCGCCCCCTGGCGTCGCGCTGGTACCGGCTTTTGGCGATTCTCCGGTACTGGTAGTTCGCGAGCCACGCGTAGCCCGGCAGATACCATACGTAGGCGAGCCATCCGCGCAGCCCCGGCTGAAGGCGCAGAATTTCGTTTATCGCGCGCGCCCCGCGATAGACCCGGCCCTCGTCGGTGACCGCGTGCAGTTCTTCGAGCAGCTCGTGCACCTCGAGGCCGGGAAATTTCGCCCGCGCCTCTGGATCGTGGAGATCCATCGGCTCGATTCTTCCCGAAGCGTCGAACTGGCGGATTCCGTTAAGGCTCGCGCGGCACATCTCGCACTCGCCGTCGTACAGAATCGCGAGTTTGCCCTTGCTCGCGCGCCCGGTTGCGGCATCGGCGGCCATGCGGGGTTAGCGTCTGGAGAGCTTGGGATTGTTGGCGGCGCGACGCGCGCGCAGGTTTTCCATCACGATTCGCCACTCGTAGCCGTCGAGCAACGACTTCCATCCGGCCTCAACGGTGTTGGTCGACTTGGACAGCGTGGTCCAGGTCTGATTGCCGTCGGAGAATTTCTTGACCGAGACGATCTCGGCTTCGGTCGAATCGCCACTGCCGTGAGTGTAGGTCTCGATCACGCGGACTGATTCCAGGTACGGAAAGTACTTGAGCAAAGCCTTTCGAAGGGCCAGGTCGAGCGCGTTGACCACGCCGACGCCGCGTGCCGCCTCGGTCTCCT
>JAKAVX010000626.1 GCA_021827465.1 Deltaproteobacteria bacterium
GCCGAACGGCGCGAGGTCCTTCGGATGCTCGTCGATGGTGCGGGTGGTCTGGCAGCCGGCGATAGCGTTGGCGAGGTTGTTGGCCGCGATCTGGTTGGCCTTGGTCCCGATCGGGTTGGTTATCATCCAGGACGCGCCCGGCTTCTCGCGGGCGATCACCAACTCCCGGTTGGGATACTTGAGCTCAATCTTCGCAATCTCGTCCGCCTTGATGCCGAGAAGTTTCGGCACGGGAACCGGCTTGGAGAAGCGATAGTTGATTACCGCGTAGCCGCCGATTATCAGCAGCACGACGAATGCGATGACCGTGTTACGAAACCGCATCCCTGTCCGATAGCGCGCGAGCGGCGGCTACTGCCGTCTCTCCCACCACACCACGATACCCATGATTAGCAGCAGCTCCGGCAGCAACAGCACCGAGAGCACGAAAACGATACTGAACTGGTTGACCGTGAGCCGGAAACGCGACGCGCGCATCTCGCGCGGGCGAATCGAAATCTGGTTCGCCTCGCCCACCAGCCAATCCGCGCTGTTGAGCACGAAATCGCGATTGAAGAACTCGTTCAGATACTGATTGTCGGCAAACTCGGTGCTTCCGAGCACGACCAGGCGCGCTTCGCCGTCGCCCCATCCGAGCTGTTTCAGGTTCGCCGTGACCGCGTCGGCCACGTCGATTGGCCCGCGCTCGTCGGCGGCGTCAAGCTTGGCTTCTTCGTGCTCGAAGATGCCGACCAAATCCGTTTCGGCCCACGACGTTGCGCTGGTCATCGCGATCGGCGTCACCGAAAGCCCCGCCTTGAGCCCCTTCACGGGATCGACCGAGCGAGCCATCGGGAAGACCGTGCGATGGGTGAAATTCTCGGTAATCGGATGAACTCCGTAGGAGTTGACCAGCGGAGTCAGTCCGAGCGCCGGCCCGGCAAAGAGTCTCAGCACCTGGTCGACCACGACGTTGTTGCCCGCGTTGACGCCCCATCCGTCGACAAGGCTTGCGAGCGCGGTCTGGTCAACTTCGGAGTTCGGGCGCGGCACGCGGAAAGTTATCAGCGCGCGTCCGCCGTTCTTCAGGTAAGCATTTATCGCCTCGACTTCATGCGGCAGAAGCGGACGCTCGGGTCCGGCGATAATCAGCAGCGAGCAATCCTTCGGCACCGCGGCCTGGGTTGCGAGAAGCAGCTTTCCTACCTTGAAGTTCTCGCCCTCGAGCGCGGTCTTGAGCTTGCCGTATCCATCCGCCTTGGTTGCGTCGTCGGGATTCGCTTCGCCATGGCCTTCGAGGAAATAAACGACCTTGGTGCCCGCCTTGGTAACACGCAGGATCCCGTTGGTGAGCGCCGCTTCGTTGAGCTCGGTGACGTTGGTGCCCTGCCCTTTCTCGCCGCCGTACTGTATATGGGTCGTTCCGCTCACGCTGACCTTGTATTTCTCGGCGAGCTCGGGATGCTTGTCCGGATCGACGATCTCGAAGCTTACCTTGGGCGAGTAGTAGGCGTATTCGCTGTAGAGCCGGCGCGCCTTGGGGCTGACTCCGCCCGAGAAGAAGCCATAGAACTTGAGCGGCTGCTGCAAGTGCTCGACGACCTTCTGCGACTGGGTCGAGATGCTGTAAATCTTCTCCGACGTCAGATCGAAGCGGACGTGATGGATGTTCGAAACATAGTTCACCGCGACCAGGATCGAGACGAAGATGACCGTGTACAGGAGCGCATTCGCGCCGTATCTGGCCGATCTGCTGCCCGCCATCGAGGCCAGCGCCGAGCGGCTCGAGGTGGCCCACAGCACGATGAAGAACAGGCCGCCGATCAGGTTCGCGTAAACGAAGAGCCGAAACCCTGCCCCGGTGAAGAAGTACTCGAGTAGCCCGAACGCGAGCAGGACCAGACCGAGTATGCCGTATAGCGTCGCTGAACGCCGCATCCTTGCGCTTCCCCTTCCTGCCTACCGCCAGCGCGCCGACTCGACCGAGCGTTGGGTCAGGAACAGCGCCACGAAGATGAGACTCAGGAAGTAGACGATATCTTTGGTGTCGATGATCCCGCTGACCATCCGCGAAAAATGCTCGGGCAGCGAGATATAGCGAAGCAGGCCGGACAAGGCTGTGCCTCCGGACTCGGCCGGCCATGAAATCACGTAAAGCATCAGCAGCGCGCCGAAGCAGCTTATCGCCGCGATGATCTGGTTCTCGGTCACCGAACTGGTGAACAGGCCCACCGCAACGAAGCTCACGGCCAGCAACGAAAGCCCGAGATAGCCGGAGAAGATAACCCCGATCTCCGGATTGCCGAACAGGACCAGGATTAGCGGAAACATCGCGGCAAGCCCGATCATGATCAACATGAAGAGCGCCGCCGCGATGAATTTGCCCGCGACTATTTCGCCGGTGCGAATCGGCGCCGTCAAAAGCAGCTCGTAGGTTCCGGTGCGTTTCTCCTCGGCGAACGAGCGCATCGTGATAGCCGGCACCAGGATGACGAGCACGATCGACAGGTTATGGAGCATCGGCTCTATAACCCAGCTATTCAGGTTCATGTGCTCCAGCACCCGCGGATTCTGCATCGCCGCGTAGATCTGAAGCACGAGATCGAACCGTCTCAGCAGGGCGAAGAAGAAAAACCCGCCGAGCAACAGGAAGACGGACATCACGACATAGGCGACCGGCTGGACGAAAAAGGCCGCGAGTTCCTTGCCTGCGATAATCAGCGAATTCTTCATCAGCGATTCCGAAAGCCGCTATCCGCGCCCCGCATCGACTTCCTCGAGCGTCTCTTCGCGGGGCTGTTCGAGGTCATGACGCTCCTTCGTTATCGCGCTCAGGAACACTTCCTCCAGCGTGCTGCCCTCGGGCAGCGCAGCCAGTTTCTCTTCGAGCACCACGTGCCCGTCGGCGATGATCACGACCTTGTCG
>JAKAVX010000627.1 GCA_021827465.1 Deltaproteobacteria bacterium
TTCATCCGGATCTGGTTGATGAAGATCACGATGGTACGCGAGCGTGCGATGATCGAGGTCAGCTTGCGCAGCGCCTGCGACATCAGACGCGCCTGCAGGCCCATCTGCGGCTCGCCCATCTCGCCTTCGATCTCGGCCCGCGGCACCAGTGCTGCCACGGAGTCGATCACCAGCACATCGATTGCGCCCGACTGCACCAGGGTCTCGACGATTTCCAGTGCCTGCTCGCCGTTATCGGGCTGCGAGATGAGCAGGTCCTCAACGACGACGCCAAGCTTGCGAGCGTAGGAGGCGTCCAACGCGTGCTCAGCGTCGATGAAAGCGCAGACGCCACCGCGCTTCTGCGCTTCTGCGATACACTCCAGTGCGAGCGTGGTTTTGCCCGACGACTCTGGCCCGTAGATTTCGACTACGCGTCCTCGCGGCAAACCACCCACGCCCAACGCGAGATCGAGGCCTAACGAGCCGGTCGAAACCACCGCGAGGTCGGCTTCGATCGCCTGCTCGCCAAGTTTCATAATCGAGCCCTTACCGAATTGCTTTTCGATCTGGCTGAGCGCCAAATCGAGCGCCTTAGTTTTGATATCCTGCGCCATTATGGTTCCGCCTGGCGGCTCTTCCACTTCCGTGTATGCGAATCTTGTCACAAAAAGCGACGGATAGCGCTAGCCGCGTCGCACATGCGTCAACACCGCCAAGCCGCTAATTTTAGCCGATCATTTCGATTTGTCCGATCATTCCCATTCCAGCCGCCTCATCCGCCAAGCGCGAAGTCAGCCAGCTCGCGGTAGACCGCCGACCCCACTCCAAGCTCGCTCCGGTAGAGCGCGATCCGTTCGATCCGCGAGACACCGAAGCCGGTTTCTGCCTCCTTGGCAAGCATCTGCCGCAGCCGCGCTCGCGATCCGGGCGTGCGCACACGGCCGATCGTCAAGTGGGGCGAGTAGGTTCGCGCCTGCGCCGGAAAGCCGCATCGTTCGGCTGCCTTGGCCACGCGCTCGGCCAGCCGGACCAGTTCTTCGCTATGCAGTCCAACCCAGATTATGCGGGGACGGCCGGGATTCGGAAAGACGCCCACGCCGCGCGCCGCAACTTCGAACGGCGCCGTCTCCGCAGCGATCGCGCCGAGCGCTTCGGCGATCGGCGACAGGTGCTCGCGCGGCACTGATGGTCCAAGGAAAAACAACGTCAGATGGAAATTCGACCGCGAGACCCATCGGATACCGTCGCTCGCCGTGTGCCAACGGTCGATCAGCCCGGCCATCGCTTCGTCGACCGCGGCTTCGAGTCTAAGGGCAATGAAGGCGCGCACCCGCTCGGGCAGCCAAGCGAAATCCATCGCACTCGGAACAATCATACTCGGAGCCGGCCTCGATTCAAAAACGGCGCCAGACCGGCCAGGCTACTGATAATAGTTTATCGAGATAGCTTTTCCGATCCGCCTGAACCGGGGAGATCTCAAGGCTGGAACAAATCACCGACTAAGGTCATTTATATTGCGTGTACGTATGTGAAAAAGTGGTTCCGGCAGCCGCGATGGCCGGAGTATCGGGCACGGCGGGCTGAGTTCGAGACCAGGGGGAGATCACAGGTTCAGATCAATGGAAGTTCAAATGATGGGAGAGTGCGCAGGTGCGTCATGTTGAACAGTGGCGGGCGATACGGCTGGAGGGCGGCGACAATGTGCCTTGCCATGCTGATCGCCGGGGCGACGCCAGCGGCGCCGCAGCAGCGGGAACTAACGGCGCCGCCTTCGACAATTAACGGCCAGGGCGGCTCGGTGCTGGAAGTGCCGACCGCGCCAGCTGGCCAAGCCGGCAAGGACACTTCGGCGGTGCCGCAGCTTGCACCGCAGCAAGGTCAGGCATTGGAACTCCAATCACGCGCGCTGCGTAGCCAGCGCGGTTACGAGCAGGTGACGGTAACGGTGACCGATCAGAGCGGCCATTACGTCACTGGTCTGCAGAAAGGCGACTTTCGCATATTCGTCGACGGTATCCAGCGGCCGTTCGAATTTCTGCGCCGCGATACCAGCACGCCGGTGTCGGTCGGGATTTTGGTCGATACCTCGGGCAGCATGGAACCCAAGATTCCGCAGGCGCGCGCGGCGATCGCGCAGTTCATCCGTGACCTCAACTCAAGCGACGATCTTTTTTTGTACGCCTTTTCGGACCGCCAATTTCTGCTGCAGCCGTTTACGACCAATCACGACCGTGCGGTGAACCGGCTCGGCCTCCTCCATGCTTATGGTGACACGGCGATCTTCGACACCATCATCGATGGCCTGTATATGGTCAATCGAGGCCGTTATGACAAGCGTGCTCTTCTGGTGGTGACTGACGGAATGGACGACGCGAGCCGAGCGACGCTGGCGCAAGTGGTGGGTCGGGCCAGGCGAATGGGCGTGCTTATCTACTCTATCGGAATCGGCGATCCCAACCCCAGCCGGGGCGCTTTTGGGCTCAGAGCGCTCCTGTTTGGAGGCGATCGCGATCATGTCGACGCGGAGATGCTGCGCGAACTATCGACCGAGACTGGCGCACGCACCTACCTGCTAGGCGAGGTCGGCAGCGGCGAACTTTTGCGTCAGGACTGTGCGGCTATCAGCAATGAGTTGCGCGAGCAGTACACGGCGGGCTTCGTAGTCCCGGATCCTTCACGGCCGGGTTACCGCAGCTTGCGCGTGGACATTCCGGGAAGGCCCGAGTTGAGGGTGCGAACGCGCAGGGGCGTGACAGTCAGTCCGGGCGCGCCGCCGGTTTACGCCGGCGGCGGGGCGGTCCCGACTCCGTAGCTGCATTGGAAAGCATCTCATTCCAGCGCTGAAACAACGCTCCGGACTACCTTCAGATTGAGGAGAAGTCGCCCCCGCGGCCCTTTCCTTGAGCAAAAGCGGTGGCGCCGC
>JAKAVX010000628.1 GCA_021827465.1 Deltaproteobacteria bacterium
CCAATGGCGGTACGCATCTGGTCCCGGGAAGCCACCGATGGCCGGGAGACCGGGTCGCGCGCGAGCACGAAGTCGCCGCGGCCGCGATGCCTGCCGGTTCCGTGCTGCTGTGGATGGGCGGGACGCTGCATGGCGCAGGCGCCAACGTATCCGACAATTGGCGCTTTGGCGTGTTCCTGTCGTACTCGCTCGGATGGCTGCGGCAGGAAGAAAATCAATACGTCGATACGCCGCTCGAACTCGCGCGCACGATGCCCGGGCAACTGCGCGACCTGCTCGGCTACAAGATGCATTCCGCGCTCGGCTTTTTCGACCCCGGCCCGCGCCCGTAAACTTTGCCGCGCGAATCATAATTTGCAGACGGAAGTTTGACATGTGAAAAAGATGAGAATATGTTCCGCACATGTCGCGAATGATTCAGCTTCGCAACGTTCCCGATACTCTCCATCGCAAACTTAAGGCTCGGGCGGCACTGGCCGGCATGTCGCTCTCGGAATACCTTGTCGCCGAAGTCCGGCGGATTGCCGAGCGGCCCACCTTGGAAGAATTGCGCGACCGTCTACGCCAGCGCGAGCACGTCACGTTGCCGTTTCCGGCGGCGCGCGCGGTTCGCGAGGAGCGCGACGCGAGGTGATCGTGCTCGACGCGTCGGCGGCGTTTGAGTGGCTGCTTGGAACGCCAACCGGAGCCCGCGTTGATGAGCGTATGCTCTCGCGTGCCGAGTCGCTGCACGCTCCACATTTGATCGACGTCGAGATCGCGCAAGTGCTACGGCGCTACGCCGCTCTGGGCGCCGTCACTGCCGCGCGCGCGCGCGAAGCCATGCAGGATTTGATCGATCTCCCTCTCATCAGGTACCCGCACGATCTCCTTTTGCCGCGAATCGGGGTGCTGCGCGAAAATTTCACGGCTTATGACGCCGCATACGTGGCGCTCGCGGAGGCGCTCGGCGCGCCGCTGCTCACCTGCGACCGCAAGATAGCCTCGGGAGCACTTCATCACGCCCGGGTTGAGGTGATTTAATACCACCAGTTCGCCCATTGGCGGGTACGCTTTAGACTGGCGCTGTCAGTCTCCTGCGCGCGGGCTTGGTGCGCGCCTACTTATCGGTGCGCGGGGAGGATTATTCGATGAGTGATTTGATTGCGGAAAAAAGCGGCCATATTGCGACCCTCAAGCTCAATCGGCCCGAGCGGATGAATGCGATTAGCGTCGAGATGCTCTCGATACTCGGCGACAAGCTCAAGGAGTGCGACAGCGATCCGTCCGTGCGCGCGATCATTTTGACTGGCGAGGGGCGCGGTTTCTGCTCCGGCCTCGATCTCAAGGACGCCGCCGCCGGGCGCGGAATCGGCGGCTCGGGCGTAACGTCGCCGGGCGGCGGCGCGGCGCATCTCAGCACCTTCGATATTCCGACCGTGACACTGCATCGAATCGACACGCCCGTAATCTGCGCGCTGAACGGCGCCGCCGCGGGTTACGGTTTCGATCTTGCGCTCGGCTGCGACCTGCGCATCATGAGCGACCGCGCCAAGCTGGTTCCGGCCTTCGCCAAGCGCGGAATCGTTCCGGAGAGCGGAGGCACATGGTATCTGCCGCGGATGGTCGGATGGGCCAGGGCGTGCGAGATCGGATTTATCGCCGACGATATCTCGCCCGCACGCGCGCTCGAACTCGGCCTTGCCAACAAGGTCGTGCCGCACGACAGCCTGATGCCCGAGGCGATAGCATGGGCCGAAAAGATTGCGGCGAACGCTCCCCTTGGGATCAAAGCGATGAAGCGGCTGTTCCGGCACGGCCTCAGCGAGGATTTCGAGTCGCACACGCATCACGTGCTGATGCAGTTGCTGCTCCTGTTTCGCTCGGGCGATTTCCAGGAGGGGATCGCCGCCTTCATGGAAAAGCGCGCCCCTAAATTCCAGGGCAAGTAAGCGCATCGCCGCAAGACCGCGCTTTTCACCGCCTGCCGCCGTGTTAAGCCGGTCGGCTTGATATCTGGCAGCCGCCTTTTTCGCTAGAGTGAGTTCCATGGCAGCGCCGGATATTTCTTCCCGCGCGCGACGGATCATCCTGGTCACTGGCGCGACCGGCTACGTCGGCGGACGGCTGGCGCGCGCCCTCGAAGCGCGCGGCGAGCGCCTGCGATGCATTGCGCGCAAGCCCGAGTACCTCCGCGGCCGCGTTGGCGCCGCGACCGAAATCGTGCAGGGCGATATTCAGGATCGCGCGAGCCTCGAGCGCGCGATGGCGGGCGTCGATTGCGCTTACTACCTGGTCCATTCGATGGGATTAAGTGACGCATTCGCGCGCGAGGATCGCGCCGGTGCGGTCAACTTTGCCGCGGCCGCAAGAGCGGTCGGCGTGCGACGCATAATCTACCTGGGCGGACTCGGCGACAGCAGTGTCGGGCTTTCCGAGCATCTGTCAAGCCGCCATGAAGTCGGAGCGCTGCTGCGCGAGTCGGGAGCGCCGGTTATCGAGTTTCGCGCCTCGATCATAATCGGCTCCGGCAGTTTGTCCTTCGAGATGGTGCGCGCGCTCGCTGAACGATTGCCGCTGATGATCACGCCGCGATGGGTCTCGAATGCCGCGCAGCCGATCTCGATCGGAGAAGTAATCGACTACCTGATCGGCGGACTCGATCGCGAATTCGACTCAAGCCGGGTCTTCGAGATCGGCGGCGCCGACGTCGTCTCTTACGGTGACATCCTTCGCGAGTACGCGCGCCAGCGCGGCCTGCGTTGCGTTATGATCCGCGTGCCGGTGCTGACTCCGCGACTGTCGAGCCTGTGGCTCGGTCTGGTGACCCCGCTTTACGCGCGGGTCGGACGCAAGCTTATCGACAGCATCACGCATCCCACGATCGTACGCGAAGCAGGTGCTGCCGAGATCTTTGGCGTGCGT